>JBFJKD010000246.1:0-3650 GCA_041635095.1 Porticoccaceae bacterium | reverse complement strand
GTGTATAAGTCCCAGGTATCTCCGGGTGTGGAATTACCGGTTTTAATTTGCTCGGTTTATCTATATCCTGAGGTTACCGGCGGGTAGTATGACCGTGGCGTCGCACTGATTGTCTGGCGTGCCGCGTGGCCCGGAGGTTGTCGCACCGATCCGTGCAACGCAGGTAAGGCTAAAGAAATCGTTGTCCTTGCGGCAATCTGACAATGATACTAAGTGTTCCATTATCGTCACGCCTGATTAAATCTACCCGTCAATTTGGCGGGTGCTCAAAATACTATTGGTTGAAGTCTGGAGATTAGCTATGCAAGTCGGCAATTTAATGTTTTTTCAAAATCACCCCAACCTGCCAATGACCGACGCGGAAGTTTACGTCAACGAATTGCAGGTGGCGGATATGACGGAGCCACTGGGATTTGATTCCATCTGGTGTACGGAACACCATTTCACGGACTACCTGCTGTCGCCTAATATTATTGAATTTCTGGCGTATATGGCGGGGCGCACCAAAAATTTGAAGCTCGGGACTGCGGCCGTAATTCTGCCCTGGCACAAAGATCCCCTGCGCGTGGCCACAGATTTTGCCCTGCTCGACAACCTCTCCGGTGGTCGCGCTCTGGCGGGTTTCGGTCGCGGTCTGGCGCAGATCGAATACGACGGTTTCGGAATCGCTATGGAAGAATCCCGGGATCGGATGAATCAGGCGGCAAAATTGATAACCGATGCGCTGGATACCGGGTTTATGGAAAGCACCAGCGGCTATTTTATTCAGGAGCGTCGTGAAATTCGCCCGCGCCCTCTGCGCAGTTTCCGCGATCGCACCTATGTGGTGTCCATGTCACCAGATACGGTGCCGTACGCGGCAAAAATTGGCGGCGCCTTGATGACGTTTGCCATTGGCCCCTGGAGCAAACGCAAACCAGATATCGACGCCTGGAAGGAGCTGTTTGAGAAGGAATGGAACCGCCCCGCGCCGCCGTCCGTCGCCAACGTGGTTTGTTATTGCGACGAAGATCCGGTTCGCGCCAAGGAAATGGCGCATAAATATATGGGCGGTTATTGGACCACCGCCACCAATCATTACGAAATGACCGGTGATCATTTTGCCGGTAAAGGTGGTGGGCAATATGACCACTATGCGAAATCCGCGGAGGCCATGCGCCATGTGGGCAATGAAGGGATGGCCAAGATGTTCACTGACTGTCAGGTATATGGTACGCCAGACAATATTCTGCAAATGGTAAAGGCTATCGAAGATCTGGTGGGCGATATTGATCTGAATGTTACCTTCAGCTATGCGGGCATGCCCTACGACGACGCCAAGAAAAGCATGCGTCTGTTCGGCGAAAAAGTGTTGCCGAGGCTAAAAAGTGACTGGTCAGCGCGCAAAGCGAGTTAGCGCTCGACCGGTTAACGATTAAAAAGGCGGCTTCGGTCGCCTTTTTTATACGCCCTGCCTTGTGCGCCGAAACCGCACATGGTGGTAAATTTGGTCAACAGGATTACATTCAGGGCAATCGTGGGCAATCGTGGGCAATCGTGGGACAGTTTGCGCAATGGTTTACCTTTGACTAAGCTTGGGTGGCTTAACTTTTCGCGAGTGAGCTGATTAAGGTGAGTTAGACCTAAGGTGAGTTAGACAGTTTGGGTGGTAGTCGGGGCGCCACGACTCCGGCTACGTGTTGCTACACGGGGATACACACGGAGCGTCGTTATGAAAATGTTATGGGTAATTACTCTGGCGGGTGCACTGGCTTTGTCCGCCTGTGATCGGGCGGATACAACATCAAGTGCGGGCGACAACGAGGCGGGCGCGCCAGCGGCGCTCACCGAGGCCGGTACCGAAGAATCAAACGAACAACTGGTCGCCCGTGCGGGTGCGCCATTATTTGAAGGGTTGGGGAATCACCACCACACCATCACCACCAACGACCCCGGCGCGCAGCGTTACTTTAATCAGGGTCTGGTGCTGGCGTTTGCCTTTAACCACGCCGAAGCGATTCGTTCGTTTCGCGCCGCGCAACGCCTCGACGATAACTGTGCCATGTGTTTCTGGGGAGAGGCGCTGGCGACCGGGCCAAATATCAATATCACCAGTAAGGGCAAGGTCATTATGAGTACCGACGAGCGGGTCGCCGCCTATGCGGCCCTGCAGAAGGCGGTGGAACGCAAGGATCAGGTGAGCCAGCCGGAACGGGATTATATAGACGCCCTTGGCGCCCGTTATCACCTTGATCCGGCCGCCGAGCGAGACCCTCTCGATCTGGCCTACGCGGATGCCATGCGCACGCTGGCCAACAAATACCCGGACGATGTGGACGCCAGTACGCTGTTTGCCGAGGCGTTGATGAATACCATGCCATGGAATTACTGGTCGGAAAAAGGCGCACCGAAGCCGGCTACGCTGGAGGTGCTGACAATGCTGGAAGCTGCATTGGCAAAAGAGCCTGAACATCCCCTCGCCATGCATTTGTATATTCATGCCACCGAAGCCTCGAGTGAACCCGGTAAAGCCGAGGCCGCGGCAGACCGGCTGGCGGTCACCGTGCCAGGTGCGGGCCACCTGGTACATATGCCGGCACACACCTATTGGCGAGTTGGTCGCTACAACGATGCGGCCGAGGCCAACGTCCGAGCGGCAGCGGTGGATGAGAATTACATTGCCCAGTGCAACGCTCAAGGGTTCTATCCGGCGCTGTATTATCCCCACAATATCCATTTTTTATGGTCTGCTTCAAGCATGGAAGGACGTAGTGAGGTCGCCATTGAGGCGGCGCGTAAACTCGGGGAAAAAGTTAGTATCGAACAGGTCAGGCAATTTCCGGTGGTGGAATTTTTCCGTACTGTGCCTATCCTGGCGCTGGCGCAGTTTGCCCGCTGGGATGAAATTCTCGCCGAACCCGCGCCGCTACCCGAATTCGATCTGTCCAACGGGCTCTGGCATTACGCCCGGGGTCTGGCATTGATCGCGACGGACAAAACGGCGCTCGCAGAGCAGGAAAGAAGCGCTCTGCTAGCACGTAAAAAAGCGCCGTCCATTGAATTCCTCGATGCCCACGACTATCCCGCCAGCCAGGTGCTGGAAATTGCGGATCAGTTGCTGCAGGGTGAAATAGCAATGGCCAGCGGCGATGCCGACGGCGCCATCGGATACTTTACACAGGCAGTGGCATTGCAGGACGCACTGCCCTACACCGAGCCACCGTTCTGGTACTACCCGACCCGCCAGTCTCTCGGACTGGCGCTGCTGCGCGCCGGTCGTCTGCGCCAGGCCGAAGCGGTTTATCGCGAAGATTTGGCGCAATTCCCGCATAACGGCTGGTCGACCTTTGGTCTGATGCAAACTTTGCAGGCCCAGGGGAAGGAATCGGCAGCGGAGGAAACCCGTCAGCAATTTGAAAAAATCTGGGCACTGGCTGACGTTGAACTTAGCGCCTCGCGGTTGTAATGACGAAAGGTTACGAAAACATTTGGCGGCAGTGGCACGGGTCGGCTAGTTAACCTATTGGGCTGACCCGGCTGAGTCCACCGTCAACCACCAGATGGGCGCCGTTGATAAAGGTCGCTTCATCGGAAGCCAAAAAACAAATGGCGTGGGCGATGTCTTGCGCTTTGCCCATGCGTCCAGCGGGAACTATTTTCGGGACGGAGTC
>JBFJKD010000245.1:0-3653 GCA_041635095.1 Porticoccaceae bacterium | reverse complement strand
GTGCGGCCGATGCGGTGCACATAGGATTCGGTGTCGTTGGGAATGTCGTAGTTGACAATATGGCTGATGCGGTCCACGTCGAGGCCGCGCGCGGCGACGTCGGTGGCCACCAGAATATCGAGCTGCCCCTTCTTGAGGCGATTGATAGTGCTTTCGCGCAAGCTTTGACTCAAGTCGCCGTTGATGGCCGTCGCGGTAAAGCCACGGGCTTCCAGTTTTTCCGCCAAATCTACGGTGGAAGATTTGGTACGTACGAAAATAATCATTCCGTCGAATTCTTCCACTTCAAGAATGCGCGTCAGCGCGTCCAGTTTGTGGTGGTTGTGCACCAGCAGGTAGTGCTGCTCAATGCTTTCGACGGTGCTGGTTTTCGTGGCAATACGGATTTCTTCCGCCGCACCGAGATATTTAGCGGCCACGCGACGGATGGCGGGAGGCATGGTCGCCGAGAACAGCGCCCGCTGGCTATCCGCAGGCGCCTTGCTGAGAATTTCTTCGACATCGTCGATAAAACCCATGCGCAGCATTTCGTCGGCTTCGTCGAGGACCACGGCGCTTAGTTCGCTGAGATCCAGTGTGCGTCGACTGAGGTGATCCATGATCCGTCCCGGCGTGCCGACCACCACATCGACGCCCCGTTGCAACGACCGCAACTGTCCGCGGATATCCTGGCCACCATAAATCGGCACGACGTGAAAATGGTTGATATAGCGAGCGTAGCTTTTAAATGCTTCGGCAACCTGTATGGCCAGTTCGCGGGTCGGGGTCAGTACCAGCACCTGAGGTTTTTGCCCGTTGGGCTTGATACGGCTCAGCAGCGGCAGGGCAAAAGCGGCGGTTTTGCCGGTTCCGGTCTGGGCGGTGCCCAACAGGTTTTTGCCTTGCAGCAACAGAGGAATACTTTGTGCCTGAATCGGCGAGGCCTGCTCGTAACCGAGTTCTGTAATGGCCTGAAGTACCGGGACGGACACCCCGAGGGTGGCGAAATCTGACGTTGACATGTTGGCGAAGTACCGAGGTAGGGTGGAGCCGAAAGCAGGCTGAGCGAAACACGCGCAGTATACGCACGCAGAGTGTAACATTACAGGAAAAATGTTTATTTTTTCGAGCGTTAGCTGGCCCTGATAAATTGCCCACAGATGTTTTTCAGGTGTTTTTCGGGCAGTTGTCGCGCTGTGCAGTAGTGAGAGTTAGCGCGTGAATAAACGCGTTTTCATGCCGCGCGCCGCGGGCGAATACGGGTGTTCCAGTCGCCTCGAATTAGAGCAAAATATCGATGGCGACATGGGTCAGGAGCGTCACTATCAAAATTCCGCTGAGATTTAACCAGAATCCGGCGCGGGCCATTTGCGGAATACGAATCAGGCCGGAGCCAAACACGATGGCATTGGGGGGTGTCGCTACCGGCAGCATAAAGGCGCAACTGGCGGCCATGGTGGCGGGCACCACCAGTTTCAGAGGGTCGATACCCAATGCGGTGGCGAGGGCCGCGATAATCGGTACCAACGCGGTTGTGGTCGCCACGTTGCTGGTGAGCTCGGTAATAAAAATCATCAGGGTGACGACCACGGCGGTCATCATCAGCGGAGGTATGTGACCAATTGCGCTGAGCTGGGTGGCGAGTAACTCCGCAATGCCGTTGGCGCTAATAGCGGCCGCCAGGCATAGTCCACCGCCGAGAATAAGTAGCACACCCCATGGCACGCGCACCGCGGTGTCCCAGTCCATCAGAAACTTGCCCTGTTTGCGATCCGCGGGGATGGTGAATAACAGCAAGGCCGCGATAATGGCGATGCCTTCGTCGCCAAGGTTTGCAAGCAGAGGTAGTTGCGTCAGCAGGGGGCGCGTCATCCACGCCAGGGCGGTGAGGGCAAAAATAATCAAGGTCAGTACTGCGCCGCGTTGCCAGGGTTCGGGTGACGTATCCAGATCGTAGTCGTCGGCCGCGGATTGTGCGGGCAGGGGAAAAATAAAGCGGGTCAGCAGCAGCCAAATCACAGGCACAAAAATTAACACCAGGGGCACGCCAATTTTCATCCATTGCACAAAGGAAATATTGCGACCAAGTTCGGTGGACATGTACGACACGGCGAACATATTTGGCGTGGTACCCACAATGGTGCCAATTCCACCCACCGAGGCGGAGTAAGCAATACCCAGCAGTAAACACAGGGCAAAGCGGTCTTTATAGGGAGAGTCAGGGCGCTCCAGTGCGATCACGCTGAGGGCAATCGGCAACATCACTATGGTGGTGGCGGTGTTGGTGATCCACATGCTGAGGATGGCGGATGCAATCATAAATCCGCCCACCAGGCGGCGCGGCTGCGTGCCGACCAGACGCAGTACGAACAGGGCGAAACGGCGGTGCAGGCGCCAACGCTCCAGGGCCAATGCGAGGATAAACCCGCCCAGGAACAGGAAAATAAGGGGATGGGCGTAGGCATTGGCGGCGTCGTTAATCGACTGTGCGCCGCTGATGGGTAGTACAGCGAGGGGCAGCAGAGCCGTGGCGTAAATAGAGATGGCTTCGGTTAGCCACCAGACGGCCATCCATACCGCCAGCGCAACCGTGATTTTTCCCGCCAGCCCCAACACTAATTCGCTGCCATCCAGCGTTATAAACTGTTGTGGCACCAGCGTGGCGGCCAGCAGGGCCAACATTGGACCGCCCAGCAAACCGTACCAGCGTAAACGGGGTGTTTGACCTGCAACTTCTGGCATCAGGTGGTTTCCGGGCAATTGCCGAGCGCGGCTAGTAAAAGCTATTTTTCAGGATTAGTGAATGCGTGGTGACTAGTTATCTTCATAACCTGCAAGTTAGCATCACCGTACGTAAAAGCCAATGTGCGTGAATTTTTGCAGGATTATATTTTACTGGGTGCCATTGTGCCGGGAGCCATTTCGTCAAGCAGGTGTCTACGCAGCGTTGCTCCTCAACGCATCGGCAAGGGGGTGGTTATGATTGCGATGCTCTGCTTTTCGGTTAGAATAAAGCGCGATACCAGTCGGCTAAAATTGTTGTGCTGGATTGAAACTGAGTTCGAATTCAAAAAAGGGAAGCAGATAATTTTGTAGAATCAAAATAATTCTGCTGTATTCACGATCAGGTATTAACGAGAATTGATTCATGACAATTTCAATTATCGGCGCGGGCTTTGGCCGCACCGGCACGGTGTCCTTGCGTGCGGCACTCGAACGACTCGGGCACGGCCCCGTGTACCACATGATGGAAGTGTTCAAGTATCCCGAGCACGACCCAAAATGGGTAGCCGCTTTGCAGAATAATTCCGAGCTGGAAGAGATATTGGGCGACTATCGCGCCGCTATTGACTGGCCCGCCTGTCATTTCTGGCGCGAACTGCTGGCGGCCAACCCCCAGGCCAAGGTGATTCTGACGGTGCGCGACGCCTCCAGCTGGTATAAAAGTATCCATGACACGCTCTACCAGATGTTACAAAAAGCGCCCGCCACGCTACCCGGGCAACAGATTAATATGGGCAGAAAAATTATCTGGGAAAATACTTTTTCGGAAAAGTTGGGCGACAAAGATCACGCCATTGCGGTGTACGAAAAACATAACGCGCAAGTGATCGCGGCGGTTCCCGAACAACAGTTGCTGGTCTACCAGGTCAGTGAGGGCTGGCAACCGTTGT
>JBFJKD010000244.1:0-3694 GCA_041635095.1 Porticoccaceae bacterium | reverse complement strand
GAGGGGAAGGTATAGCCTGCCATGCGGTGGTGCTGTTACAACGTTAATTACGATAACTGGCCAATTTTTTGGGTAGAAATTTTTCGGGTAGAAAATAGCGCTAAAAATTGCAGCGCATCCCGATGATCGTCAAGTCTAAGAAGATCGTCATGTCTAAAATGCAGAGCGTTGACGGGCGCTAATCAAAAATACCGGTTTGTATAATATCTATACGCTGATCGATGTCCATATTCGGACCAACCAACGCCTCAATAGCTCGCAGGCGGTGACGTAAGCCTACTCCAGTTGCAGTTTGGATGCTCAGTCCGGGGCGGGCGTTAACTTCGAGGATCAGGGGGCCACGTGTACGATCCAGTACCATGTCGCAACCCAGATAACCCAGGTTAGTGAAGTCATAGCAGCTGGACGCCAGGCGCAACAGGTCGCGCCAGTTGGGAATCACCAGATCGCTAAAATCGACACCGGTATCCGGGTGAACAGATACGATGCGATTATTCTGTACCGCGCGCAGGGCTTTCCCCGAGGTGATGTCGATGCCGACGCCCACCGCGCCCTGGTGTAAGTTGGCTTTGCCGTCGGACGATTTAGTCGGGCAGCGCAGCATTGCCATCACCGGAAAACCCATGAATATGATGACGCGAATATCTGGCAAACCCTGGTGACTGTACTTTTGCAGGAACGGATCGCCGTGCACCAGAGCCTCGACAAATGCGCTGTCGGGCTTTCCGCCAAGACTGTAGACCCCGCTCAGAATGTTGGAGATATCGTGGTGGACATCTCCCAGTGTGAGCACCCGTCCGCCGGGCTTTACATAATGTTCTCCGGCACGGCCGGTAATCACCAGTATGCCCTTGCCACCGCTGCCGCGGGCCGGTTTCACAACAAACTCCTGCAGGGGGGCGAGCATCTGCGGAAGTTTGTTTAACAGGTAGGGAGAATCGATGACACCTAACAGGTCCGGCACTGAAATGCGCGCTTCTTCGGCGGCGCGTTTGGTCAACAATTTATTGTCTACCAGTGGATAATATTTGCGGCTGTTGTAACGCGAAATATAAGAAACGTTGCGTTCATTCAGCCCCAGTATGCCTTTGGCACGTAATTTTTTGTGTTGTGTAATCCACATATGGGCGTTGTATCGTTTAGTGCGAGGTTGGTTTTAGTCGTGCATATGCCGGAAGCGGCGCAATTCGGACAGGCGGTAGCCGGAGTATTGTCCCAGCATCAAGATGATGCCCAGCACCACCAGTAATAATTCCGGGAAGTTGTAGGTCAGGTGTTCCACCAGGCGGTTGGTCATGCTCAGGTAGGCGATCACTGCGACCAGCAGGCTGCCACCACCCTGCTTGGCGACTTCCTGCGGACCGTCTTCCTCCCAGGTGATCGACATGCGTTCGATAGTCCACGCCATAATAATCATCGGGAAAAACGTGATATTAAGGACTTGGTCGAGACCGAGCTTGTAACTCATGACGCTAAATCCCGCCATCAAGAACACCACCATAATTAATACTGCGCCAATGCGCGAGACCATTAATAAATCGAGCCGACTGAGATAGGAGCGTAGCCACAACCCGACCAGCACCAGCGTTACGAGAATAATTATGCCCGTCAGTAATGTGGTTTGAATAAATGCCAGGGCAATCAATACCGGCATAAAAGTGCCGGAGGTTTTGAGGCCGATTAATACTCGAAAAATAACCACCACAAGCGCCCCGATCGGCACCAGCAGCAAGGATTTAAAAATATTTTGTTTTTCAATCGGCAGGCTATAAATGTTGAAATCGACAAGCGCGACGGTCTCGGCTTTGGCCAGCTTGAGTGCGATATTTTTTGATGGAATCACATTGGACAGTATGGAGAAGCGGATTCTGGAATTTCTGCCTCCTTCGATATCCAGTAGCGAGTAACCGCCCCGTTGCCACATAAAGAAATTGGGCGGCAGGCCGAGCTGGGCATTTTCCGGGTCAAAAATCATCCAGGTGGAACCGTCGTAAACTTCAATTAATTCCGCTGGTGGGTCGTTGTACTGGCGGTTACGCAAGCGCACGCCGCGGACCATATGGGCTGGAATATCGGCTTCGGCCAGTAGTTTGAGCGCCATGTCAGCAATGGATTTTTTTGCATTGTTGGCCAACAGCAGTCTGACGTCCTGGTTCACCTGGTCGCCGTTAAGTGTGGTCAGTAGTGCGGCAGCGAACCCCTGGGGAGTGCTGCTGACGTCGCGTACACGCCGCACAATGCTCAGCGCCGCAGTAGCCTCCGCCTGGGTCCAGTCGGGCTTGGTTACGTCAATGGGGAAGTCGTGGGGTGGTGAGGTCGTGCCCGCGCCCGCGCCGCTTTCGGTAACCTGCACTTTGTAATACAGCGTTTGTTCTCCACTGGCGTTCGGCCGGGTCCAGATCGCACGGCGCTGTTCGTTTTCTTCCTCGATGTTAAAACGGTAGCCAGAAGAGCCAAACGTTTCATCGAGAATTTCATAGCCGTTTTGTACATCGGGAAGGGCCAGATCGGCGGTAATGGGCGCATTCGGGAACGGTTTAAAGGAGATTTTTGCCTCGACATTCCACACGGTACGCACGCTCCCGGGGAATAGCGGGAAATGCAACGCCACATTCTTGTACAAAGTCAGACCCAGTCCGATACTGATCAGACCAAAGGCGAAAAGGTAAATCTGGGAACGTGAAGTCATGGCGGCGTAGTTCCTGTTATTTGATGATTTCCCGTTGACTGACGTCCACCATCGCTGCGTCCCTCAGAAAGTTACGGCCGATCAGCACCGGAAACTCCATTTCGGAGCGGTCGGTGAGCGACACTTCAACGTGCCGGGTAATTTTGCCCAGCTCCAGGGTGAGCACTACCACCAGGCGGCGGTCGTCCTGCTCTTCCCGTTTGACGCGGATTCTGCGCACCACTGGTCGCTCGAGGGTAATAATTTCTTCATCGCGAGGGCTGTCGATTTCGAAGCGTACCCAGCGCTCTCCATCTCGTTCAAACCGGGTGACATTAGTGGCGTGAAGGGAAGTGCTGGTGGCGCCGGTATCGATGCGTGCAAGATACTTTATGCCCTGGGACATTCCCGCCGATTTGAGGGTAATCTGTTCGATTTCACCCAGCACAATTTTAGTACCGATGCGCGCAGCCGGACACACCGGGCAGGTCGGTGGCTCAATCTCGGGGCATTCGAGGGGCGCGGTTGGTGCGACCGGAGCGGTGACCTCCGGTTCGGGGCATTTTGGCAATGGCTCGACCACCACCGGCTCCGGTACAGGTACCGGCGCTGTGTTCGTTGTAGAGGTCTGGCAGCCGCCGAGGAAAACTGAAAACAGTACGACGCCAAAGAGGGGAAAATGCTTCCCAAATTGATTGAAACAACCCATGAATCACGCCTGCTGTAAAAGCCTGTTGTAAAAGAAAAATAGCCAGGACCCGTTGGGACTGGCTTTTTGGCCGCTTATCATAACGTTTGCTGTCGGCGTTGCAACAGGCGCGCAAAAAAATAGGTGGTGGTTCGCAGGGCTGAAATTCTTTGGTATCCAGCTGCGCGTGAGGCTGGCAGAATAGCTGCGACACCCGATCCTGATTGCGGGTCCTGTAGGTGTAACTGTAAGAAGAGGTAGGCAGTGATGAAGCGAATAATTGGTATAGCGATATTGTCGGTGATCGGCATTGGCCAGGCCTGGGGTGGGCACGAGTC
>JBFJKD010000243.1:0-3711 GCA_041635095.1 Porticoccaceae bacterium | reverse complement strand
TTGGCCCGGTACATGGCCGCCATCAAATCTGGCATGGCCCACATCCCCTTACCGATTTGCGCGCGTCCCCGCAAGCCAGCGGTTAGTCCCACGTCTACGTTCCAGTCCTCGTAGGATTTTATCCAGGGCTGGTCCTTCATCTGTTCCTTACGCACAACCGGGCCAGCTTCCATCGACGTATGAATTTCGTCGCCGGTGCGATCTAAAAATCCGGTATTGATAAAAATCAAACGATCCTGCGCCTCGCGAATGCAGGCTTTAAGATTTACTGTGGTGCGACGCTCTTCGTCCATCACACCTATTTTCAGTGTCTTTGTTGCCAGACCAAGGGCCTGTTCCACCCGTGCGAACAACGCCACAGTAAAGGCGACTTCGTCGGGGCCGTGCATTTTTGGTTTTACAATATAGACGCTACCTTCACGACTATTCCTGATGGCTTTTTTACCCAACAAATCGTGCTTGGCGATCAGGCTGGTTACCATGGCATCGAGAATTCCCTCCGGAATCTCGGCACCATTTTTGTCGAGCACCGCGTCGGTATTCATCAACAAACCCACGTTGCGCACCAGCATAAGACTGCGGCCGGACAGGGTAAGTGAGGCCCCTGTGGGGTCACGATAGGTCCGATCATCCGCCAGTTTACGTACAAACTCACTGCCGCCCTTGGTCACGGTTTCCTGCAGATCGCCCTGCATTAACCCCAACCAGTTGCGATACACCAGCACCTTGTCGCTGGCATCGACGGCGGCCACCGAATCCTCGCAGTCCTGAATGGTGGTAATCGCCGATTCGAGTAACAAGTCCTTAACTCCGGCAGGATCGTCTCGCCCCACGGAATGATTGCGGTCGATCTGAATTTCGATGTGCAACCCATTATTTCTCAACAACACGGCGTGCGGTGATTGTTGCGATCCGTTGTAGCCGACAAATTTTTGCGGCGCTTGCAACCCCGTTGTTGCGCCATCGCGCAGAACCACCTGTAGTTGCGCATCTATCACGCTATATTGCTGGGCGTCGCGGTGGCTCCCCGCAGCGAGAGGCACTGCCTGGTCGAGAAAGTCGCGCGCAAATTCAATCACGCGCGCTCCACGCACCACATTGTATCCCCCGGCACGGGTCGCGCCATTGTCCTCGGCGATGATATCGGTGCCATAGAGCGCATCGTAAAGACTGCCCCAACGTGCATTGGCTGCATTCAGCGCATAGCGGGCGTTGGTTACCGGAACCACCAGTTGCGGCCCCGCCAGACTTGCTATCTCGACATCGACACCGCTGGTGGTAATCTGAAAACTTTCACCTTCGGGCAGCAAATAACCGATTTCGGTCAGGAACGCCTTGTAAGCGTTGACATCAACAGCAACCATACCGCGAGCCCGATGCCACCCATCAATTTTTGCCTGCAGGGTTTCGCGCACCGTCAACAATGCCCGATTACGCGGTGCAAATTCGTTAATAATTTCTGCCAGAGAAGCCCAGAAATCTTCTACCGCAACACCACTACCTGGCAATACGTCGTCAGTAATTAGCCGATACAGTTCTTCGGCTACTTGTAATCCGCTCGCCTGAATGCGTTGACCCATATTCTGCTTCCACCCTTAAAAAATACAAAAATGTCATGGTTCGCTACGCGGAAAGTTTCCTGCCGCCCTGCCATCCAACGTTTACTTTTTTCGATAGCACACACTGACAATAGCGGCTGCCCCAAGTGGTGACGAAGCCAAGCCAGCTGGGGCATTCTAGAGTCAACATGCACCTTTGGCTAATTTATGGTCTTTATCCCCGCTATACACAGGGCAAATAGTGATGCTTACGCCCCGGCCGCCACTTCAACGATAAGGCGCCGCAACCATTGGTGAGCCGGATTGTGTTGCAGCAAAGGACTCCAGGCCATCTTAAGCTCAAAGGGGGGAATCTCGAAAGGCGGGGATTTAATCACCACCCGCGGGTTGCGGCGCTGTAATTCCGCCAGTTTACTGGGCACGGTAACAATTAAATCCCGCTGCTCGGCGAGCAAGGCAGCGGCCTGATAATGTCGCGTAAATACGGTGATTTCACGTTTCTTGCCCTGCCGTCGCAAGGCTTCGTCAACCCAGCCAAGTCGCTGCGAATCCTGTGGATTCATCCCCACCCCGGCCCCCATACCAGTTTTACTGACCCATACATGGCGACCTTGCAGGTAGGTCGACAGGTTAAAGTTATCGCGTATGGAATTATTTTTACTCAATAAACACGCATACGTGTCCTGCCAGACCGTGGTCTGGTGAAAGGACTGGGGCATGCTGTCAAAACGATTGATCACCATATCCACCTTGCCCTGCTCCACGTCCGAAAACGTCACATCGCTGGGTGTCAGAATATCGAGGGTAATGCCCGGCGCTTCGTTGCGCAGGCGTCGTAGCAATGCCGGGATCAACGTGGACTCCGCGTAGTCGCTGGCCATAATACGAAACACGCGGCTGGCCGCGGCGGCATCAAATTCTTTGCGGGTTTCCAGCGCCTGCTCGACGGCGGCGAGAATAGTACGGATCGTCGGTTGTAACTGCATAGCCCGCTCGGTGGGGGTCATCCCTTCACTGGTACGCACCAGCAGAGGATCATCAAATAAGGTCCGTAAACGACGTAGGCTGTTGCTCAACGCCGGCTGGCTGATACCCAGATGCGCCGCTGCCCTGGTAACATTTCGTTCTCGCAGTAGAACATCCAGATACACCAACAAATTGAGGTCGACACGGTGAATATTCATAATCCGCACCACGTATTCATACAAAGAATAGCGAAAATAATAACGATAAATTAGCTAAATCATCCCACACTCCTTAAAATCTGCCAACCCCAAATTCTTCCGCCCCTGTCCTGGGGGAAGTTAGTGGGGAAAATTCCATCGCAACTATTAATCCGTAGTAACTACCAAGGATATTTCGAGATGACTGCTGGCAACTATGATCGCAACGCTGAAATCGCGCACATTGAAAAAGATTGGGCCGAAAACCCGCGCTGGAAAGGCGTCACCCGAACCTACAGCGCTGCGGATGTCGTGCGCCTGCGTGGCTCCATCAAGAAGGAAAACACTATTGCGCGTCGCGGCGCTGAACAACTGTGGTCGTTGGTCAATGGATCGGCCCGTAAGGGCTACGCCAACTGCCTTGGTGCACTGACCGGCGGACAGGCCTTACAACAGGTGAAAGCAGGTATTGAAGCCATTTATTTGTCCGGCTGGCAGGTCGCTGCGGACAACAATGCGGGCATGGCCATGTACCCCGACCAATCCCTGTACCCGGCTAATTCAGTACCGGCCGTCGTGCAACGGATCAACAATACTTTTTCCCGGGCAGACCAGATCCAGTGGGGCAAGAACCTTAAACCGGGAGATGCGGGTTACGTGGACTATTTCGTGCCCATCGTAGCCGATGCCGAAGCCGGTTTTGGCGGCGTACTAAATGCGTACGAATTGATGAAGAGCATGATCGAAGCAGGTGCCGCTGGCGTTCACTTCGAAGACCAGTTGGCATCGGTAAAAAAATGCGGCCATATGGGCGGCAAAGTACTGGTGCCTACTCAGGAAGGCATACAGAAGTTAATTGCCGCGCGTCTCGCAGCAGATGTTGCCGACGTCCCAACCATTGTGCTGGCACGCACTGACGCCAATGCTGCGGATCTGCTAACCTCCGATTGCGATGACCGAGATAAGCCGTTCGTGACCGGCGAACGTAC
>JBFJKD010000242.1:0-3730 GCA_041635095.1 Porticoccaceae bacterium | reverse complement strand
TGGTCGCGCGCGCGATTCACTATCAGGGGCCGCGGGGCAACGGACCGTTTATTCCAGTGAACTGCGGTGCAATACCGTCGGAACTGATGGAAAGCGAATTTTTTGGGCATAAAAAAGGCAGTTTTACCGGTGCTTTCCAGGACAAGCAGGGGCTTTTTCAGGCCGCCAACGGCGGCACTTTGTTTCTCGATGAAGTCGCTGACCTGCCGTTGCATATGCAGGTGAAATTACTGCGCGCAATTCAGGAAAAGTCCGTGCGCCCGATTGGCCATGAACACGAAACTCAGATCGACGTACGTATTCTCAGCGCGACGCATAAAACTCTCGCTCGCGAAGTCAGTGCCGGAAATTTTCGCGAAGATCTTTTTTACCGAATAAACGTCATCGAAATTACCGTGCCGGGGCTCAGCGAACATGCACAGGACATCCCGGAACTGGCTACCATGTTTCTCGAACGGTTGGCGCAGCGGGAAGGCATTGCAGTCCCACAACTGACACCCTCCGCCCTGGCTGCGATGGAGCGTCACAGCTTCCCCGGTAATGTGCGCGAACTGGAAAATATGCTGGAGCGGGCCATAACCTTATTCGACGGCAAGGAAATTTCGGTGCACGACCTGCAACTGAGTAGCCCGACCGAAGGCGACCCGCGCCCGGCCAGCCCAACTCAGGTGTTAGAGGTCGCTGCGCTCGAAAAAAGTGTTACGTCGGCGGTATCCCTGGACGAGCATATGGCCGATATCGAAAAAGCGATATTACAAAAAACGCTTGAGGAAACCCGTTGGAACAGAACCGCGGCCGCCAAAAAACTGGGTATCAGTTTTCGGCAGCTGCGTTACAAACTCAGAAAACTCGGTATCGAATAGTCTACTTCCCGAAAATCGGAAACTACCAACAGTAATCCGCATCCATGGTGGCACCCGCGCTCACGCTCTTCACACCCAGTGAAGTTAGTACAAGGGTCTCGCAATGAGCATCTTTCGCCTGCGCCAGTTGTGGTACTGCCTCCAATGTAAACGCGGTGGCCGACGCCCCCGCCGCCAGTTGAATAACGTAAATACGGTTAGCGGCGGCAGCGGCCACGGGATTGCCGTTACTGTCGATACCGTAACTGGCCGCCCCGTAACCAAGATCGGTCAAATCGGTCGCGTAGCGCTTGTTGTTGACAAAAAACTGTTCCTGCCGCGCCTGCACCTTTATCAGCTCTCCCGCGGCCAGACTGCGCCGGGTTTTAATAATCTGCTGTTGGTAGCTGGGCAGCGCCACCGCCACCAGAATGGCCACCACCACCACCACAATCATCACTTCTATCAGCGTAAAACCTTTTATCCGCGTAAAACCCTGGCTTTTCAATCGGCTGTTCATTCGCTACTCCTACTCAATTGAATCCACACTCGGTTCACGCCAATAAATGGGGTCCGGCAGAATTCCACCAAAGTTAATAATCGGAATACTGCCGTCTTCGATACCGTCGCCATCACTATCTTTGCCGATACCGCCACCCGGAATAATATAGCCGCCACTACCATCCGGCGTCACCCCGGCGGGAATACCATCCCCCAGTATGTGTTTGCGCTGCGGAAGATCGTCATCGACGGGAAAGGCGGAGCCGTCGGCGAGGTTGACAAGATAAATCGCCCCCTCCCCTTCCGTAACATCGCAGGCACTCGCTGCGGTGGTCGGCGCGTAACTGGTAAAAAAGGCAACACCACTGGCCACCAACGGTGTCGACAGCGCCTTTTCACCGGTCGTGGCCAGGGCTATTTTCCAGCCGTTGGCTTTATCCACCGTACAGGCGGGATTAGTGGCATCCGACACCACGCAGGCACTGACATCGGGCAAGTCACCAATCAGCAGCGGTGAACGAGCCTTGACCGCAACATCGCCACTGGTGGTGGCGCGATCCTTGATCAGGAACAGATAATTTTGCACATCTGTTTCCAGGGGATGGGGACGATCGCCGCTGCTAATCAATACGCCATCGTAATCGCCGCTACTGTCAAACGTCAGCACCACTTCCGGCCCGTGAAAAAACCGGCGATCGGTGGTGAGACCATCGGTACCCAGTTCCGCAAACCTGGAGACAAACCAGTTGTCCCGGCGATGATTGGCGCCGCTGCCCTCCGGCAGATCCACACGCCACACTGCGCCACCGGTATCGCCGACGTAGAGCCGGTCGATAATACCGTTACCGTTGATATCCACGGGGGTGACCGAACCGGGAATGCTGTCCACCATATCCGCATGTTGATAAACCGTGTTGGACACGGCGCTCGTGGCGCCCTGTTTGGCCTTCCAGATCAGCGCACCGGTGCGCGCATCGACAATATAGATGGCATTGCCGATAGTATCGTCAGCGGCGTTTAAATCTTTGCCCACGCGCCCGGTCAAACCGGCGTCCCAGCCACCGTTATAGCCGCCGGCAAAAATCACCACATCCGTGGCACTCGCCCCGTAGCGCACTTTACCGACAATGGAGTCGGAAAAAGTCAGACCCAACTCGGTAAAATTCGCATCCGTATTGGTAATTTTCCACGCCAGGCTCGGGGTTATGGCGGGGTTGGTCACGTTCAGGGCGTAATAGCCTTTACCGCCCCGCCGCAGGCCAAAATACACATACACTTCATCCCCGTCACCGGGTTCTATGGTCCCATCTCGGTCTATGTCCACCTGAAACGGCACCGGCGTGCCGTCCACACCGTACAGCATCTTGGTGCTGGATCGTGTATTGCTACGCAACTGGGAGACGTTGCCCAGCAGCTCTCTGGGCATAAAAGCGAACAGCTCCTTACCGCTGGCCGCGGCTCCCGTGGTGCTGTTTTCAATGATATGGAAAAAGCCATCATTGGTGCCCATCATCAAGCGTATATTCGGGTTGGTGTTTGTGTAACCTGGGGTCGCCCCGTAGTTAACCGCCAGGGGGCGGGAGTGTATGGACGAACCCAGAATCCAGGGGCGGGCTTCAGTGAGGGAGGTAGCTGGGTCACTGTCCAGATTATCCACATCCTGACCCCGGGCCCACTTGAGATGGTTGAGCGCAATTGTGGTATCGGCTGCGCCGAGCTCGGTTTGCAACGCCGACGCGGTTACCGCATTCGCATTAAACGGGTCCAGCACGGTACCGGAGGTGGGGCCCACAAATAACTGTCGGGCCCCCGGGTCACTGTTGAGGTTTCCCGGGCCACCGGAAACATAGCCGGGTATAATTTGCCCCGCCCCGCCCCGGGCCACGGAGCGGCCGTCTCTCTCCGCCACCTCCGCTTTGCTGGCATCGGGGGGTGGCAGCGACGTCGGATCGGTCCAATACGTCAGCGCACCAACGCGAAGTCGCCCCTTATCGTTACCGGTATCCTCAAAGGCCGACACACCAAAAACATCGACAAAATCGTCGAAAATAGTGTCCCCGTCACTGTCGTGCAGGCGCAATCGTTTTAAATTGCCGGGCCAGTCAATCGTGGCCTGAGCTTCAAACAGTGCGACAAACAGATTGTCCAGCGCTTCAATGCGGTTAAACACATTGACTGGAACCGAGGCCGCCACAAAGGTGCTGCTGACGCTGATAATCTTGACAAAGGCTTCTCTTAATTTCGCCTCCAGAACCACCGCATCGTCAAGCAGCAGCAGACCGTCGCCAGAATTACCCGCATCGGCCCATTTCTTGGTTTTGGAAACACCGGTCTTATCGGAAATAATCCAGGTGATCAGCTCCTGCTGCCCGTCGGCGCCCGTCACC
>JBFJKD010000241.1:0-3765 GCA_041635095.1 Porticoccaceae bacterium | reverse complement strand
GTTGTTTCCAGTGAGTAATTCACCCCAGTGCCGGTCATACTCTGAATGATTTCCACGGTATTACCTCCGTCGCGGGGGTTAATAATGTCCGTAGCGCCGAGCTCTTTTGCCAACTTTAGCCGTTCGCCATTCAGGTCGATGGCAATGATCTTCGTACAGCCGCAAACCCGCGCGGCCATGATCGCGCTCAGGCCTACCGCGCCGGCACCGAAGATGGCGATAGAGGTTCCGGCTTCCGGTGCGAGGCTGTTTAACACACCGCCAGCGCCGGTCTGAATGCCGCAGCCAAGTGGCCCAAGTAATTTCAGCGGGGCGTCCTTTCTCACATTGACCACGTTGCGCTGATTGGCCAGCGCGTGGGTGGCAAACGATGACTGACCAAAGAAAAAGCCACTAATGCGGTTGCCTCCGTCACTGATCGGGGTTGAGCCGTCGAGGCGGCCGCCGCCGAAGTTATAGGGAAACATCAGATCGCAGTAGGCGGGTTTACCACCGTGGCATTTGACACACTGTCCGCACGGCAGGTAACTCAGGACGACATGGTCTCCAGGCTTGACCTTGGTCACGCCAACCCCCACTTTTTCGACAATCCCGGAACCCTCGTGGCCAAGTACGGCGGGCAACGGCACGGGATAGTATTGGTCGCGCACAGTGATGTCGGTATGGCAGACACCGGTCGCCACCACCTTGACTAATACTTCGTCATCGCGAGGTTCTTCGAGCTGCAACTGTTCGATGCTAAAAGGCTTTGATTTCTCGCGCACAACCGCTGCGGTTATTTTCATATATCCTCCAGTTCGGATTCGGTGTCTGATTCGGTGTCTATAGTGGGATTGAGTAGATTCGGCTAACCTTTTTTGCCGTCAATTTCGACCACGCGCTGCTGGAATTTCCACTCGCCGTTTATTTTTACGACTCGATCCTGGTAGCGACCTGAATCCGCCACCTGCACCTTATCTTTGGTGTTTAGCACAATCAGGTAAGCGTCGTGGGTAGCGCTGTTCCCATCGACTTCGACAATAGCGTCGGTGGTGCAGTGCTTGATAGTCATGGTGGGGATGACTTTTTTAGCAAAGGCCAGCAGGGCCTCGCTTCCCGCCGCGAGAGTTTTGCCGCCCATGTTGAAGGTGCCGTCTGCGGTAAAGCAGGCCGCCCACGCATCCGGATCCCCATAATCAAATGCCCGGTTGTAGCGAGCCGCCAACTCACGAATGGCTAACTGATCTTCGACCTTGCTCATGGTGCTAGTCCTCCGTTAATGATCTGCGCATAAATAACATGAGCCGTGGATTGTAGGGTAAGGCACCGATAGCGACAACAGAACCTGTGGTGTGTGGTTCGAAATGCAGCGTGGCGCGGTGTTCACTCGTCGATATAAATACCACCAGCGGCGATATGGAACTTGACCGGATGCAGGTAGACACCGGCACAGGGTCCCGCCACACACAGGCCGCTGGTTATTTCAAACATGGCGCCATGGGCGGAACAGAGAATATATTCGTTGTCGATATCGAGAAATTTGTTTGGCAGCCAGTTGAGTTCAAAACCGGCGTGTGGACAGAGGTTACGATACAGGTATACCTGCTCGCCGCGACGCACGGCGAACAGGTTAGGTGCGTTTGCCATGTGGAATCCGCGGCTTGAGCCCTGCGGAATATCTGCCACTCGGCAAAGTAGCGCGGATGGATCAGTCACGGGGGATTGCCCAGGTCGGTTACAGGCCTCTGCGCAGAGCTTCGATACGCTCTGCGAGGGGCGGATGGGTCATAAACAGCCGACTTGCGTGTTTTTTCCAGCCGCCGGAAATGCCAAGTGCGGTCATCGTGTCGGGCATGGCGCTAGGGATATGGGCCTCGGACTCGGCCTGCAGCCGTTGCAGAGCGCCGATCATGCCCGCGCGCGTTGCCAGATGGGCACCGGCGGCGTCAGCGCGAAATTCACGCCAGCGTGAAAACCACATAACAATGGTCGACGCCAAGATACCAAGCACCACCTGCAGCACCATTACCGTCACAAAATAGCCGATGCCGTGGCCGCGCTCGTTCTTGAAAATGGCGCGATCAATAAATGAACCGATGATGCGCGCAAAAAACATCACGAAGGTGTTTACCACGCCCTGTACCAGGGCCAGAGTAA
Organism: Porticoccaceae bacterium; assembly: GCA_041635095.1. Taxonomy (GTDB): domain Bacteria; phylum Pseudomonadota; class Gammaproteobacteria; order Pseudomonadales; family Porticoccaceae; genus JBFJKD01. The sequence continues at coordinate 1,629 of JBFJKD010000241.1, read as the reverse complement.
TCATATCGCCATTGGCCACGTGGCCAATTTCATGGGCGAGCACGGCGCGAATCTCTTCCTTGTCAAAACGGTTCAGCAAGCCCGCACTGACAGCTACCAAGGCCTTGTTTTTGTTCCACCCGGTGGCAAATGCGTTAGATTGCTGAGCCGGGAATATGCCCACTTCCGGCATCTCGATATCGGCTTTGCGCGCCAGCTGCGCCACCGTGTCCACCAGCCAGCGTTCATTTTCGGTGCTGGGATTTTCGATAATTTGCGTACCGGTTCCCCGTTTGGCCAGGAATTTGGACATCAACAGGGAAATGATGGATCCCGCCATACCAAATATTCCGCAGAACACCAGCAGCACGGTTAGATTAGACTCCATACCCTGTTGGCTAAGGTAGTGTTCCAGACCCAATACTTTGAAAATAATACTGACCAGCGCCAGGATAGCGATGTTAGTGGCCAGAAATAACCCGATTCGCAACACAAAAACCTCCTGTGAGGATAGTCAAGCATGGTTTTGACCGACGTCCCTGTATAAGATAAGGGCAGCGCGAAAAAATTCAATGCCGCCGGCGGCAACGCGCCAAGTATGACACAACGGCTGTGGGAAACAGGCAGTGTTTGCGCCTCCGGCGAGGTAATCGCTACGCGTTGGGTGTTGGCCCAAACCAGCGGCGGCATTCGCTGTTAGCAAAATGAGTGAAGGCGCCGCAGGAGGTGCATCGTGCGAGCAGTTGCAACACTGATATTATCCCTATTGTTGATCGCGGGCTGTGCGCAGTTTGCGGCCCCCGAGCAGCGCCCGGAGGTGCATCTGATCGACGTTATCCCGCTGGCGTCGCCAGGGTTGGCGCCCCGCTTTCTCGTCCGATTGCAGGTCGTTAACAGGAGTCGTCGCGCCCTTAATGTCACAGGTCTGTCCTACGATCTGGCGTTGAATGGCGCTCGGGTGATGAGCGGCGTAACGGCCGAAAGTGTTTCCGTAGCCCCGTTTGGGCAGGCGCTGGTGGATGTGGATGCCACCATGAATCTGATGGGTAGTTTGCGCATGATTACGGGCTGGCTGGCGGCACCAGCCGATGTCGAGTACGAACTTGAAACGACGCTTCACAATCGCTGGTGGCTCGTACCGATAACCGTGGCGGAACGGGGCGTTCTGGGCGGGAGTAATTCACCGGCGCCGCGTTAAATTCACCGACGGTCGGCGTTACAATCCGGCCACCCACGGAGTTCATGTCCATGGCAGAACAACGCTTGACCGACATCGAAGTTAAACTCGCATTTCAGGAAGATGCGATTAAAGCCCTTGGCGAGGCGGTCTATCGCCAGCAGCAGACACTGGATAGCCTGATGGAAACCTGTCGCCGCTTAACCGACTACGTCAGGGATCTGGCGGAGGACCGAGCTCAGGACGCGGGGCGGGATGGTGGAGCCAGCGAAGAACGGGAAACGCCACCCCACTACTAGCGGACAGGTTATTGTTGCGCTGCTGCGCGACGATTTTTTGTCGCGGCAGGCGCTCTTGGCAAACGATTGACGATGGCGATAAAAATGACAGACAGCACTGCACAACGGATTGCCGCGGCAACCGGGCGCACCGAGGCGCACCTAGTCGCGTGGGACGACCAATGCCGGGTGCAC
>JBFJKD010000240.1:0-3777 GCA_041635095.1 Porticoccaceae bacterium | reverse complement strand
TTACCAGAAAGTCACGGATACGCTGGATGTGTGGTTTGATTCCGGCGTCAGTCACGAGGCGGTGCTGCGCACACGGGAGGGATTGCATTACCCGGCGGATCTATACCTGGAGGGCTCCGACCAGCATCGCGGCTGGTTCCAGTCGTCGCTGAAAACAGCCGTTGCGATTAACGGTAATGCGCCCTATAAAGCGGTACTGACCCACGGTTTTACGGTGGATGCTCAGGGCCGCAAAATGTCCAAATCCGTCGGCAATGTGGTCGCTCCCCAGAAAGTTCTCAATGAGCTGGGGGCGGATGTGCTGCGGCTATGGGTGGCTTCGGCGGATTTTAGTGGCGAGATGACGGTGTCCGATGAAATTTTGCGGCGCACCGCCGATTCCTATCGGCGCATTCGCAACACGGTGCGCTTCTTGTTATCCAATCTGGACGGGTTTGATCCGCGCGCGCACTGCGTGACGCCAGCAGATATGTTGTCTCTGGATCGCTGGGCGATGGATCGCGCCGCGCTGGTGCAGAGTGAAATCGAGGTTGCCTACGAGAATTACCAGTTTCACAGTATTTATCAAAAATTACATCAGTTTTGCGGCAATGATTTAGGGGCGTTCTATCTCGATATTATTAAGGATCGTCAGTACACCTGCCAGGCTGACAGCGTGGCGCGGCGGTCCGCCCAGACCGCGCTGTATCATATCAGCGAAGCGCTGGTGCGCTGGATCGCGCCCATCCTGAGTTTTACTGCGGAGGAAATCTGGACCTGTATTCCCGGCCAACGGGAGGAATCAGTATTTGTTGCGGAATGGTACCCATTGCCGTCGGTGGCAGGGCTGGGCGGTATTAGCCGCGCAGACTGGCGCGTCCTTGGGGCAGTGAAAGAGGCCGTTAATAAGCAGATCGAAGTGCAGCGCGGGCGCGGCTTGTTGGGCAGTTCCCTGGAAGCCGAGGTGATGTTGTATGCGGATGAACAGTTGCGCAACATCCTGTCCAAGGTACAGGACGAATTGCGCTTTGTGCTGATTACGTCCATGGTGGATATAGCCCTGCTGGAGGACGCTGGCGAGGCGGCGCAAGGGACGTTGCTTCCCGGGTTAAAAATAATCGTGCGCAAGTCCAGTGAGCGTAAATGCGTACGGTGCTGGCATTATCGCCGCGACGTGGGCGTACACACCGACCATCCCGATCTATGCCATCGTTGTGTAGACAATGTGACTGGCGCTGGGGAGGTGCGGCGTTATGCGTGATTTCCGGCGGATCGTATGAATTTTTTTGCAGGGCGTTGGTACGCCCTCGCCGCATTGGTGTTTGCACTCGATTTGATAACAAAAAATATGGCATCCAGCGCGTTGCGTTATGGCGAGCCGCTAGTGATAACCGAGTTCTTTAATTTTACATTGCTGCACAATACCGGTGCCGCCTTCAGTTTTTTAAGCGAAGCGGGTGGTTGGCAACGCTGGTTTTTTGCGGTGATCGCCGCAGGTGTTGGGGCTTTTATCATCCTGTGGTTGTACCGTCTCGCCCACCGAGATGCCTGGCAGAGTCTCGGGTTGAGTCTGGTGCTGGGGGGCGCGTTGGGCAATTTGTGGGATCGGGTAACCCTCGGTTACGTGGTGGATTTTGTGCAGCTGCACTACCATGACTATTACTGGCCGGCGTTTAACGTGGCGGACAGCGGGATTACCCTGGGTGCGGCAGTGCTGATTGTGAACTCGTTTTTTGGCAACAGGGAACGCGCACGGGTTGCGCAGCGCCAGGTCAAAGTGGAAGGAGACGGCGAATGAGCGCAACTATTGGCCCCGACTCCAGAGTCACCCTGCATTTTTCCCTGGCACTGGAGGATGGCAGTGTGGTCGACAGCAATTTTGGTGGCACACCGGCGTCCTTTACCATGGGCGATGGTAGTTTGTTGCCAGGTTTTGAGGCGCTGCTGGTGGGGCTTGGCGCGGGTGCGGCAGAAACGTTTTTTGTGGTGCCGGAACAGGGTTTTGGATTGCCCAACCCCACCAATACTACGACCCTGCCGCGACACCATTTCGCTGCGGATATGGCGTTGAGTGAAGGTCTCGTGGTGTTGTTTGCCGACGCCGCTGGTGCGGAATTACCCGGCACTATCACTGCGATTGACAGCGACCATATCACGGTGGATTTTAATCACCCGCTGGCCGGGCACACCCTTGATTTTACAGTGCATGTACTCGCCGTAGAGTGACTGGGACATAGGGAAACGCATGGAAATTCGTTTGGCCAATCCGCGGGGTTTTTGCGCTGGCGTGGATCGCGCGATCGATATCGTCAATCGTGCTCTGGATACCTTTGGCGCACCCATCTATGTGCGTCACGAGGTCGTGCATAACAAATTTGTGGTGGACGGTCTGCGTGCGCGCGGAGCGGTGTTCGTAGAGAATCTCGCCGAAGTGCCCGATGGAGTTATCGTTATCTTTAGCGCTCACGGCGTGTCCAAAGCGGTGCAGAAGGAGGCCGCGCAGCGACAGTTGCGGGTATTTGACGCCACCTGTCCGCTGGTGACCAAAGTGCATATGGAGGTGGCGCGCTACAGTCGCGAAGGCCGCGAATGTGTCTTGATTGGGCACCAGGGTCACCCCGAAGTGGAAGGCACCATGGGGCAATATGACACGGGCAACGGTGGGCAGATTTATCTGGTGGAAAACGACAGGGATGTCGCCAACTTGAAAGTCAACGATCCCGAGCGCGTCGCCTATGTCACCCAGACAACTCTGTCGATGGATGACACCGCGCGGGTGATCGATACGTTACGCAAGCGTTTCCCCAATATAGCTGGTCCGCGCAAGGACGATATTTGCTATGCCACCCAGAATCGACAGGATGCGGTTAAACAGTTGGCGCTGGAGTGTGATCTGGTGCTGGTGGTGGGTTCTCCCAACAGCTCCAATTCGAACCGCCTGCGAGAACTGGCGGAGCGTTGCGGGGCGACCGCCTATCTGATCGACACGCCCACCGAGATTGATCCAAACTGGCTGCGAAATCGACGGGTCATTGGCGTGACCGCGGGCGCTTCCGCACCGGAAATATTGGTGGCTGATGTGGTCGAACAACTACGCAAATTGGGTGCGGAAAAGCCTGTTGAGGTGCCCGGAAAAACCGAAAATATTCGTTTTTCCATGCCCAGGGAACTGCGTTGACCAGCGCCATAGCCGAGCCGATGCTACCGTTGGGCGCACATTTGTACCGCGCATCCTTGTCAATAGCTGCCGGTCGGATTATTTTCCCATCCGTCGCGTGACAGGGATTTAAAAAAATTTATTTGCTATCAAGGCCACAACAGGTGCGGGGGTGTGCGATAGACATGGACAAAGTGGTTAAGGACAGAGCTAAACAGGCAAAGTTTTCGGGGCAGTGGGCTACTGGTGATACTGGTCGCGTCAATGCGCTCGCAGGTTTTACGTTGATAGAAATGATGATCACCATCGCTATTTTGGCAGTGGTGATAGCCGCAGTCGCCCCCTCGTTTATGGAAACCATTCGCATGAGTCGCTTGCAAACCCAGAGCAACGCGCTGTTTACGTCCCTGATGCTGGCCCGCAGCGAGGCGGTTAAACGCAATTATCCGGTGGTAGTGTGCAAGAGCGGCGATGGCGCGAACTGCACCAGCGCGGGGAACTGGGAGCAGGGCTGGGTGGTGTTTCCCGACAAGGACAGGGATAACACGCTGGACGCGGATGAGCCGGTGATTCGGTCGGTCGGTACTTTAAGCGGAGGCCACACGCTGCGCACCAGAGCCAACTATGCCAATCGCGTTACT
>JBFJKD010000239.1:0-3789 GCA_041635095.1 Porticoccaceae bacterium | reverse complement strand
CTCGGCATTGGCGATGGCCCGTCCACAGGAAGCCAGGCGCCCGGCATCCGGACCGTTCAGCACGTGATAGCGAGACGCGAGAAACGTCGCCGCGGGTGATAACTCCGTCATACCGTAAGACTGGTTAAACTGCACATCGGGAAGGGCGGTCAGTGCGTCGCGCATCAGAGTTTGCGGCATCGGTGAGGCGCCGTAGGTAATCGCAGCGAGACTCGTTATATCGTACCGGTGCAAATCCGGGTGATGCACCAGACGATTGATCATGGTCGGCACCAGCAACACATTGGTCACCCGATGCGCTTCTATCGCCCGCAGCAATGCGGTAACGTCGAAGGTCGGCAGAATGATATTCCTGGTTTGCCCGGTAACCAGCGTGTACACCCGGGAAGCGCCCGCCGCATGAAATAGCGGGGTAGCATGTAGATACACGGTTTCATCGGTAAATACATAGTTGGCGATACTGCCCATGGCGTTAACCATCAGGTTGCGATGGGACAATGCAACGCCCTTGGGCAACCCGGTGGTACCTCCCGTATATACGATGGCGGCCAGGTCTTCGTAGCCGCGCCATCGATCCTCCGCCGATGAGTGCTCGGCAATCAGACGTTCATAATCGCTGCCACCAGACTCCTCATATGCGCTGTCAGGATCAAAATACAACACCGTTCCCAGTTCGCTGGTGTCCTTGCGCAACGTTTCGACCACCTTCTGAAAGCAGCGCTCCGCAACTAAAATACGCGCACCGGAGTCGTTGAGGATATGAGCCAATTCCGCGGGAGCAAGTCGGTGATTAAGTGGCACCACCACCCCGCCAGCCCAGGGCACCGCATAGTAAAACTCAAAATACTCGGGGCGATTGTGTGCAAGCATAGCCACCCGGTCGCCCGTCCGCAGGCCGAGACTTGTCAGTCCGGCTGCCAACCGCGCCGTGCGTTGACTAAATTCCGTCCAGGTAAGACTGTGTTCGCCGCAGATAATTGCAGTCTCTACAGGGCGTTGTTGTAATGCGCGATGTAGCGCCTGGGTAAGGTGCATAACAGCCGTTGCCAAAATTTAAAGTGGGCTATGGTAGCGTAATCGCGGCCACCTTCCTATTGGTCGGCTGCGACGTTGCCAACAGCCAATATTGGCTCACAACACGATGTTAAACAGCGTGACAGCGACCGTTGCTTTCGGGTAATTTGGGCGTCCTGCTTTACTAACCCAATGGCGTGACTGCGTTGCCGCTGCGCCAACCAGATAACCCGAAAACTGATAACGAGCACAGCTCTGTGCGCTATGGCCGAAGTGAGCGAATTATAAGTGAACTATGACCCACGCGAGTGAACTATGACCCAGGCGAGTGAACTATGACCCACGATCCGAAATACGACCTGTCCGGGAAAATTGCCCTGGTGACCGGCGCCACCGCATTTATTGGCCGTGCCGTCGCACTGCGACTCGCCCAACTCGGCGCCGAAGTGGTGGTCAACGGCCGCAATGCTGAAACCGGACAGCAAGTGGTGCACGAAATTGAAACCGCAGGCGGTCGCGCGCATTTTGCACAGGCGGACATTACCGACGGTGCGCAGATTGAAATGATGGTCGAGCGCGTAGTGGCAAAACTCGGCAACATCGACATTCTGGTGGCCAGCGGAGCCGCCGCCAGCACTGACTCCCTGCCCTTTCGGTTGTTCCAGGAAATGGATCACGCGGATATGGATCATTACATCAGAAGCCACTGGCTGAGCCGCGCCTACACCATCCAGGCAGTAGCGCGGCATATGGCGACTAACGGCGGCGGAAAAATGGTGATGCTGGGCACTGATGCGGGACGCGTCGCAACGGTTGGCGAGTCCATGATCGGCGGCGCCACCAGCGGCATGATGCAGATGTGTCGCTCACTGGCGCGAGAGTTGGGCCGCAAAAATATTCGCATCAACGTAGTGTCCATGAGTTTTATTTCGGATGCTATTCCTCGTTGGGGTCAAAGTTCCGATCCCCTGGCGGACAAAACGGACGCACACGGCAATAAAAAAGGCATGCTGGAAGGGTTACGCAAGCGCATGATTTTCGATGTCACTACGGAAGATATCGCAGAGGCGGCCGCTTTTTTCGCCAGCCCGGCCTCCGACGCGATAACTGGACAGACGTTAAGCGTGAACGGTGGCTTATCGACGCCAGGTTGACCTTTCGCGGCGACCGCGCATAATGATCGGCCGCGCTGTTTGTACTGCACCGGGTCGGACTCTATCTAACTTCTTGATATAGTTAGATATATTATAAATAAATCAAATGGTTAGGCTTATGGACAAACGGAAAAGCGCAGATACGGTGCCTAGTAATCTGCGGGAAATCCTGACCGAACAGCAGATGTGTGCGCTGCAACGTATTGCCGCGTTCGGCTGGCAACTACGCTTCGTGCGCAAGCCCCAGTCCCAACACCCGATCCCGTTTGTGTGTAGCGACGAAACCCAGACGTTCGCGATCCTGGACGACGACGGCGAATTGTTTCGCCAACCCCATATTCAAATCCGCTCGAGCAACGGCGCCTAGGCTAGCCACAAAGTCCTGCGTCGGGCTTGTACCGTCCCGCCCCCATCTGACTTAACCTCCCCGTCCGGACGCCTGCGCGGCGAGAAAGTATGGCTTCCACAGTTTAATGGTGACCGGAACCGCAAGATTCAGCCAAAACGCCGTAATCATCAGCGTATAAAATGCTTCCTTGGTAAAAATACTGTGCTCCACGTAAGCGATATCCATCACCACAAACGCCAGTTCGGCGCGGCCGAGCATGCCAAACCCGACCATCATGGCTTCCGCAAAGGTAAATCCAGCGGTGTAGCGCGCCGCCAACGCCGCCGACGTAATCTGTCCAATAATAAGCCCCGCGGTCAGCACCAGAGTTTCCGGTATCACCGCAACCACCGTGCTCCACTCAAATACCAGCTTGGCCCCCAGGCCCACGAAAAATACCGGTCCGATCCAGGAAAACGCCACGTTGTCGATAATGCGCTTGTTGTTCTGATACATCTGCGTGTCGTTGTTCTCCGTTAGGCGAAAATATTCTTCCTTGAGAATCAAGCCCGCCATGTAGGCTCCAATAGCCGGATGCAAACCAAAAAAATGCGCGAGAATGCCAATGGTCACCGCGAGCAACAGCATCGCCAGTGTGGCGTGTTCACCACTACCCACCGCCAGGAAATGCCGCACACCGTAAGACTTTAGAAAGGGGACGTTACGCATCACCGAGTGACGCATATCGTGGGGAAACAACCAGCCGCCAATAACGGCGATCACCACAAAAAATGCCAGTGCTTTAAGCACCACAATTCCGATTTCTGCCGCACTCAGGCCGCCACCCCCAAGGGCCAGCGGTAGCAGAATAGCTACCAGTGCCAACGACGCGATGGAATCGAGCACCGCCGAAGTCATAATTCCGGTGGCTACTCTGGACGATTGTAGCCCTTCGGCCTTAAGCGACACCATGGTCAGAGATACCGCCGTCGCCGTCATGGCAAGCCCGACCAGGATCGCCATATTGCGATCGTGCCAAAAATAGACCGCTACGGAATACGCTATGGTGAACGGCACCAGCGCGCCAAAAAATGCAATTCCCCAAGCGCGTTTTATAGTCTTGAGAAAATTATCGGTGCTCTCTTCAAAACCCAGCGCAAACATGATCAGAATAATGCCGACTTCGGCAAAACCCTGAATAAACGCCGTAGTCTCCACCGGCAGCCAGCCGATGTTTACCATCAGACAACCGAACGCTAGAAAATACAGCACTGGAGTTAATTTCGTCTTGTT
>JBFJKD010000238.1:0-3807 GCA_041635095.1 Porticoccaceae bacterium | reverse complement strand
GCCAGGCAATCAGGGAAAAAACCGTCTTGTGGGCCACGTGCTGGGCGACAAAGTTATCGACGAATACAAAGCCGGTGGCAAGCGCCAGTGTGAGCAGCGCGAATCCAACGGCGATAACCTCAAATAACAGGGTTTCCATGGTTTGCAGGGGCGGCAGGGCCAGTACTGCCCCGGTGGGACGATGTTGGTGCAATTGGCGATTCTGGTAGGCCAACAGCAGCGCCTGGAGCGCAGCGATGGTCATCAGGCTGTAGGCGAGCAACGACAGCAGGATGTGGACACTCAACGCCGGCGAGGGATGCAATACAAAATGCCCCCGGTCATTAATACCCAAAGATAATGCCAGTATTAGAGCGGTCGCCGGAAACAGCAACAAAAACAGGTTGTGCAGTGGTTTTCTGAAACTGCTGACCACGACTATGACGTTGATAACCCAGAAAATTGCCACGGAAACCGGCAGTAAACTGAAATCCACGGCACCCTGGGAAAAAGTTTGCTGGGCGCTAACGACAGCATGCGCCAGCAGCGCCACAAGTCCGATTGAGGACGTTGTTGTCGGCGCTGCCCCAGGTCGGCCACGCAACTGTAATACCCGCAACGCGAACGCGGCGAGATACAGGGCGATGGCAATAATTCCGACGGTAATAACGAGCATGCCGGGACGTGGTCAAATGAGTGTGCGGTGAGTTTGTCACAGATTATCAACGGGGCAAAGAGTCCCGTCGTCGATGGGGATCAGTTATACTCACAGGCCCCTGTTTTTGCTGATCGGAACCGATACTGTTATGGCGATGTTTGAAAATCTTAGCGATCGTTTTGCAGCCACTCTACGCAAAGTTACCGGCAAAAGTCGTCTGACCGACGAAAATATTCAGGACACACTGCGCGAAGTACGCCTGACGCTACTGGAAGCGGATGTGGCCCTGCCGGTGGTCAAGGGTTTTATTGAGCAGGTGCGGGAGCGAGCCGTTGGCCAGGAGGTCAGCGCGAGTCTCGAGCCAGGCCAGCAGTTCCTGAAAATTGTGCAGCATCAGCTTGAGCTGATGATGGGGGGCAGTAACGAGGGGTTGAACCTCGCGGTTACGCCGCCCGCCGTCATTATGGTCGCCGGCCTGCAGGGTGCAGGTAAGACCACCTCAGTTGCAAAAATGGCGCGGTTTTTACGGGAGCGCGAAAAGAAAAAAGTCATGGTGGTGAGCGCGGATGTTTACCGTCCTGCGGCGATAGCCCAGTTGCAGACCCTCGCGGGGGAGGTTGGTGCCGAGTTTTTCCCGAGTACCACCGAGCAGGCGCCGCTGGCGATTGTCGAGGGTGCGGTCGCTGCGGCTCGCAGGCAGTTTTGTGATGTATTGATCGTTGATACGGCTGGGCGACTGCATATCGACAGTGCGCTGATGGACGAAATTCGCCTGCTGCATGGCGCGCTACACCCGGTGGAGACGCTGTTTGTGGTGGACGCGATGATCGGTCAGGATGCGGTCAATACGGCCAGGGCGTTTAATGACGTGTTACCCTTGACCGGTATTATTCTCACCAAGGTTGATGGTGATGCTCGCGGTGGCGCGGCCTTGTCCGTGCGCGAGGTGACCGGCAAACCGATCAAATTTATCGGCGTTGGGGAAAAAACCGACGCTCTTGAGCCGTTCCACCCTGATCGCATTGCATCGCGTATTTTGGGTATGGGTGATGTGCTCTCCCTGATCGAGGATGTCGAGCGCAAGGTAGATCAGAAAAAGGCGGCAAAACTCGCTCAGAAAGTCCAGAAAGGCAAAAAATTTGACCTGGAAGATCTGCGCGATCAGTTACAACAGATGCAAAATCTGGGGGGCATGAGCGGCTTGCTGGACAAGTTGCCGGGCATGGGTCAGATGGCGCAAATGGCGGAGCAATCCCAGGTCACGCGACAGTTTAAGCGCATGACGGTGATTATCGATTCCATGACGAAGGCGGAAAAACACAACCCCGATATTCTTAATGGGTCTCGTAAAAGGCGCATCACCCTGGGGTCCGGGTCGTCCATTCAGGACCTTAATCGGTTGCTCAAGCAGCACAAGCAGATGTCCAAAATGATGAAAAAAATGAAGGGCAAGGGAATGGCCAACATGCTGCGCGGCCTCGATGGCATGGCGGCGGGGGGCGGTCAATCCCTGAGCGGGGGCGCACCTCCTCCCGGAATGTTCCGCAAACGCTAGGCAGCGGCGCCATAAGCATTTGATTTTTCTCGTGCGTACTAGTTTTATTTGGCCGGGCTTTGCCGTAAAATGCTGCGCCTTTCAGGGGTCTTCGGTGGTGGCTGCCCCGGGACCCGACCCACGGGCACCGAATATAGCCTGGTCGGCGGCGAATTAACGCTGGCGGTGCCGGACAGACTCAACGCTAGGTTCCACTAACGACAGGAAGAGACATTACATGGTAACGATTCGTCTGGCTCGCGGCGGCTCCAAAAAACGCCCGTTCTATCACCTGACAGTCACCGATAGCCGCAAGGCCCGCGACAGCCGGTTTATAGAGCGGTTGGGCTTTTTTAACCCGGTTGCCCGCGGCCAGGAAGAGCGCCTGCGCGTTGATCTCGAACGGGTTAATTACTGGGTCGGTCAGGGTGCGACCACCTCCGATCGCGTGTCCCGGCTGGTTAAAGAAGCGAGTCGGCAAGCAGCCTGATCCGCCTGGATACTGAGTGCGTGGTGAATTGACATGCCCGCGTTCCCTGTCGATCCGGTGGCGGTGGGGCGAATTACCGGCGTGTACGGTATTAAAGGTTGGGTAAAAATTCACTCTTCGACAGCGCCACTGGAAAATATTTTTGACTACCAGCCGTGGTGGATACAGGCCCGGGCTGGTTGGCAGGCACTGAAAATTGTCGAGCAGCGCCGTCAGGGTCGCGGCCTGGTGGCGCGTATTGCCGGTATAGATGACCGCGATCGGGCCCAGGAAATTTGCAAGCAGGACATTCTGGTATCGCGATCTCAATTCTCGAATCTGTCGCCGGGCGAGTTTTACTGGAGTGAACTGCTGGGGCTGGCGGTGTATAGCCGCCTTGGGGATACCAGGGTGCGGCTCGGCAAAGTGGCTGGCTTTATGGAGACCGGTGCGAACGACGTTCTAGTGGTGCGCGGCGATGCCACCAGTTGTGATCGCCGGGAACGACTGATCCCCTACGCGGATCAGTACGTGTTGCACACGGATCTGGCTGGCGGTGAAATGATTGTTGCATGGGATCCGGCGTTTTAGTGCCATGGGGGCGACGCCGCTGGGTCCGACGGTAAAGCTGGGTGTGGTGACGCTGTTTCCCGAAATGTTTGGCGCGGTCACCGCTTACGGTGTGACCGGGAGAGCGGTAAGTGAGGGTCGGGTAAATGTCGCTTTTTTTAATCCGCGGGATTTTACCGAGGATCGACACCAGACGGTAGATCATCGCCCCTACGGTGGCGGCCCGGGCATGGTGATGATGATCGAGCCGCTACGACAGGCCATCGCTGCGGCAAGGGCCTGGGCTCGAAATGCCAGCGGTGGTGCAACGGACGGCAGCGCGGTGAAAGTGGTTTACCTGTCTCCTCAGGGACGGGTGCTGGATCATCAGGGCGTCGAGGAACTACGTCAGTTTGCCGGTCATCTGGTGTTGGTAGCGGGACGCTACGAAGGAATTGACGAGCGTTTGCTGGCGCTGGAAATCGACGAAGAGTGGTCCATTGGGGACTATGTGCTCAGCGGGGGCGAACTCCCGGCGATGGTGTTGATGGATGCGGTTATCCGCCGCTTACCGGGGGTGCTCGGCCACGAACAGTCGGCACAGCAGGATTCTTTCGT
>JBFJKD010000237.1:0-3865 GCA_041635095.1 Porticoccaceae bacterium | reverse complement strand
CATCCGCGCGCTCCGCCGGGGCATCCGCTAACGTGCGGATAACCTTTATACCAAAGGCTTTGTCCGGCATCAGAATAATGCCGAGAAAGCCCCGCTGTGAATAACCTGATCCCTGATCTTCCATGACCAGGGCCAGGTTGGTGCGCGCCTTGTGCAGCTCCCGTCGGGCTTGCTGCAACTCTTCGCGCGCTTTGCCGAGCTCCGCATCCCTGGCGGATTCCCCCTCGTCAACCGCATATCCCGGTGGTGCGGCCAGCGCTATCAGCGCCAACAGCAACACCGGGAAAAACCTGTTTTCAAAGCGTCCCATGTTCACATCCTCAAAACTCGTAGAGGGTTACGCCAGTCTCATAGCGCATGCGCACCAATTGCTCGATCAGACGCACGCGGTACTGCCAGAGGGTGCGCTGTTCGGTGGGAGCGGCGTACAACATGGCCTGTTCAACGCGCTGCAACTCGTCTTCCAGCAGCGCATCGCGAACGGCTTCATCACCGCTGTACAGATGCCGCGCATAACGTCCCTGCGGCTGACTCGTAGAGCGCACCGTCGCGCTGCCAGTATCTGAGCCGCCCGCAGCACTATCCGCTACTGACGTCGCAAGTGCCTGACGAGACGCCACATCCTCGGCAGGCGGCGCAACGCGCATCAAGAACAACGCCACGCCCACTATCACAAGCGCCGCCATACCCCAATGGATCGGGCGGCGCCTGGCCGACACGGTCGTGTCGCTGTGCGTCGCCGACAAATGCCGTTCAAGGCTCTCCCACAGACTTTCACGGGGCGCTAGCTGCGGTAATTCGGCCAGCATGTCGTCAAGTTCCTGGTCAGTCATGGTCATCGTCTGCCTCTCCTGCCAGCTCCTCTGGCATCGCTTCATCCGGGGCCCACCAGCGCCGCAACTGGCGACGCGCACGCAGTAACTGCGATTTGGAATAGCTCGGGGTGTAATCCATCATTTCGCCAATTTCGCGGTGTGAATAACCTTCCACTGCGTATAACCAGAGCACCGCTCTGCGCTCGGGAGCAAGTCGTGCAAACAGTGTCTCAATATCCCGCTGCACGCCCATACCGTCGCTGCGATCTTCAATAACGTCGTCAATCAGCACCGCCGTCCACTGCCCTTCGCCGTTGCGTCGCAGGTGCGTCAGGGCCGCATTCACCACCACCTTGCGCACCCAGCTCCAGAACGGCGCCTCGAAACGGAACTGCCCAATGCGCCGAAAAATCATCAACATGCTTTCCTGCACCACATCCCGCGCTGCGTCATGACACTGACAAATACGGTAGGCCAGAGTGTAGGCCGGTTTTTCAAAGGCCTCGTAGATCGCCTTGAAAGCCCCCCTGTCCCCCGACTGCGCCTGGCGTATCAACCCCAGATCAATAGTGATCGCAAATGCACTGCTCATATGAATAGGATGCGTTGGAAACGGGAAGGGTCGCAACTTTTTTGTTATAAGTGGGCCGGGGACTTTACACAAAAATCCTTCTATTCGGCGAAAAACATCCTATCCTTATGTTTTTAAAGAATTTTAAATTCATTACCCACAGCGGCGGGGCATCAATTTTTTCGGTACTTTTCCGTCATTCCCACAGTCCCACAGCCCGCCACTCCCGCGCCCGTGTCCGTGCCCGTGCCCGTGCCCGTACGTCGCTGCCCAGCGTTGCCGGATGCAGGGATACGTTACCCCCCCGTGCCTGTGGGGCATAAAGACAAGCGGTTAGCGCCTGAAGCCAAACGTGTTCCCTTTAAAACGGCAAACAGTTACCATTAGTAAATCCATTTTACCAATGAGTAGCTAAGAGGTTTTTCATGGGCATCGACAGCACCGCAACAATCGAATCAAACAGCCCCGGCGCGTCCGGAGGGGCCAGAAACCCCACCGTTATTGTTATCGGAACGGGGCTGTCCGGCGTCGTGATGGGCATGCGGCTGATGAAGGCCGGATTCTCCAATCTTACCCTGTTCGAGAAAAGCCATCGCATCGGTGGTACCTGGAACTACAACGACTACCCCGGCCTGACCTGCGACGTGCCGTCCCACTATTACCAGTACAGCTTCGAACCGAGTGGCAGCTGGAGCCACCGCTTTTGCGGCGGCCCGGAAATTCGCAACTACTTTGAGGATATGGCAAAAAAATACAATATCTTTTCCCGTATCAAATTCAACAAGGAGGTCACCAACGCCACCTACGCCGACGGCCAGTGGCAAGTCGAAACCACCGACGGCGAAACCGCCACTGCCGACTTTCTGATTTCCGCCTGCGGCATTCTGGTGCGCCCCAAGTACCCGGAGATTCCGGGTATGGATAGCTTCGCGGGCACCACCGTGCACTCCGCCCGCTGGGATCACAGCCTGAATTTGAACGGCAAGCGCGTGGCCGTCATCGGCAACGGTTCCACCGGCGTGCAAATGATCGATCCCATTTCGAAAGTGGCATCCAGGCTGGTGACCTTTCAGCGCACGCCACAATGGGTGATACCGGTACCGAATCGCCCCTACAGCAAATTCGAACAGAAACTCGCCACCCACGTGCCAGGCCTGTCCAAACTGTTGTACCGCACCTATCGTTTTATGATGGAACAAATGATGGGGCGCGGCATTATCAAGGACGGCTGGTCGCGCAAAATCGTCGGTAAGGTGTGCCGCATGAATCTTGGCAACGTAAAAGATCCCGTGTTGCGAGAAAAACTGACCCCAGACTACACGCCGATGTGCAAACGCCTGGTCATGTCGTCGAGCTTTTATCCGGCCATGCAGCGGGACAACGTAGAGTTGGTCACCTGCGGTATCGACCACATTGAACCCAGAGGCATCGTCGACAACGAGGGCAAATTACACGAAGTGGACATCATCGCCCTCGCCACCGGCTTTCACGCCAACGAATATATGCTGCCCATGAAAATGACCGGCGAAAACGGCCTCACGCTGGACGAAGCCTGGAAAGATGGCCCGACGGGTTATCGCACAGTTGCCATGCCCGGCTTTCCCAACTTCTTTATGGTCATGGGTCCCCACAGCCCGGTCGGCAACTTTTCACTGGCCTCCATCGCCGAGACTCAATCAGAATACATTCTGCATATGATCGAACAATGGCGCGCCGGAAAATTCAAAGCCATTGCGCCCCGGCAAGACGCCACCCAGAAATTCAACGACGACATGAAAGCCAATATGAAAGACACCGTGTGGCTGACCGGCTGTTCCAGCTGGTATCTGGATAAAAATGGTGTGCCCGGTTCCTGGCCCTGGACCGCCACCAAATTCCGCCGCGATCTTAAAGATGCCAAATTGGAAGAATATCGCGTCGTTGCTAAATGACCAAAAAGTTGTAGCACGTATAACTAATTGAGCAGCGGGGCTAGTATTTCCCGGGCTGCCTGTGCGGCAGTGAATGGTTGGTTGATCTTCAGGCGTGGCGGTGGGATTTTCTAAACTGCCTGTGCGGTAGTGGACGTATTGGTCGTCTCTCCAAGTTAGTACCATCCATGTGGTGCGTGTGGAGCGTTCGGTCTGGTTTCAGTCCATGCGCCCACGGTTCATCCCCACGTGCGTGGGGAACACGGTCGCGGCATGTGAAACCCGTGTCCCCGGCTCCAGCATGATACACGCCACCGAACCGACGGGAATGTGTGTGCGCACACCAGTCTTGTCGATAACAACGAAGGCACCATCCTTGGCGTCGATCTGGCCGTATTCAATAAAAATCATCGAAACGCGATCTTTCATGGGGATGGGCCTCAAGGGAATAAAGGTCATTGTTCTGGATACTCAGCCCAACAGTCCTCACCACACTCCGCCACCGAGAAAAACTCATCCAGGATGACATGGGCATGAGCAAGTTGCATAGTTAAAGCAGCTGCACTGTT
>JBFJKD010000236.1:0-3925 GCA_041635095.1 Porticoccaceae bacterium | reverse complement strand
TGTCAGTGTCCTGCAAGGCCGCCACCACGTTGGCCACTGCGGAAATTTGCGGCACACCAACGCCAGTTACGATACGCGTCGTACAGATGGAGCCGGGGCCGATACCCACCTTAACGCCATCGGCACCCGCCTCGGCCAGCGCCAGGGCCGCTTCGGCAGTCGCTATATTGCCACCGATGACCTGCACATCCGGGTACGCTTGCTTAATTTGGCGGACGCGCTCGATCACATTGCGCGAGTGGCCGTGGGCAGTGTCCACCACCAGCACATCGACACCCGCCGCCACCAGGGCATCGACCCGCCGATCGGTTTCCGCGCTGGTGCCGACGGACGCGCCCACCCGCAAACGTCCCTGATCGTCCTTGCAGGCATTGGGGAAACGCTCGGCCTTATCGATATCCTTAACCGTAATCAGGCCGCGCAGGTCGAATTGTTCGTTGACCACTAATACTTTTTCAATACGGTACTTGTGCAGCAAACCCTTTATCAACCCGGGGTTGGCTCCTTCATTGACCGTGACCAGGCGATCCTTCGGGGTCATCGCGGTCTCTACAGGCGCATCGAGATTGGTTTCAAAGCGCACGTCGCGCCGTGTGACGATGCCCACCAGCTCGCCATCACGCAGCACGGGAACCCCGGAAATATTGTGTATCTTGGTAAGACTGATCAGATCGCGAATGGACGCGTCGGCATTGATGGTTATCGGGTCCTTGACCACGCCGCTCTCGAATTTCTTGACGGCACGCACTTCGAGTGCCTGTTGCTCGATGCTCATGCTTTTGTGAATAATGCCGATCCCGCCTTCCTGGGCGAGCGCGATCGCCAGACGCGCTTCGGTCACCGTATCCATAGCCGCGGATACCAGCGGAATATTGAGGCTAATGGCGCGGGTCAAACGCGTGCGCAGACTAACATCCGTGGCCACCACCTCCGAATAGCGGGGCACCAGCAGAACGTCGTCAAAGGTGAGTGCTTCCTGATCAATTCGCAACATAGCGGTCTGTCTCTGACCCGTGGAATGGAGGAAACGCGACATTATAGCGATGCCCACCCACGCGGTAAACTGAAATAAAACTGCGCCCGAAATCTTCCCTTGTTGTTGCACTGACATCACCTTGTTGCACTGACATCACCTACAATGGACACCATGCAACTGCAAACGTCGAGCACAGAGCAGCGCCAGGTTTATACAGTCAGCGCATTAAATCGCAAGGTTCGCCAGTTACTGGAGACCCATTTGGCGATCATTTGGGTGGAAGGTGAATTGACCAACCTTGCGCAACCCGCATCCGGGCACTGGTATTTCACCCTCAAGAATAGCGGCGCGCAGGTGCGCTGCGCCCTGTTTCGTCAACGGGGGCGGAACGTCACGCTGCGCCCTGCGGACGGTATGCAGGTACTGGTGCGCGGGCGCGTGGGACTGTACGAGAACCGTGGTGACTACCAACTGATTGTCGAACACATTGAGCAGGCCGGCCACGGCGCGCTGCAGCGTCAGTTCGACGCGCTGAAAAACAAACTGGCGCTCGAGGGTCTGTTTGCAGCCGAACGCAAACGTGCCCTGCCGCTATTTCCGCGACGCATCGGGGTGGTGACCTCCGCCAGCGGTGCTGCATTACAGGATGTTTTACACGTGTTACAGCGGCGTTTCCCTGTCATTCCGGTGGTGGTGTACCCCACTGCGGTGCAGGGTGCTGCCGCCGCTGCGCAGATTATTGCGGCACTCGACCTTGCCAACCAGCACCAACGGTGCGGTGTGATTATCCTGTGCCGTGGCGGGGGTTCTCTGGAAGACCTGTGGTCTTTTAATGAAGAGGCGGTGGCCCGTGCGGTGGCTGCCAGTGCCATTCCGATCATCGCCGGGGTCGGCCATGAGACCGACACCACCATCGTCGATTTTGTCGCCGACGCACGCGCGCCAACCCCCTCGACCGCCGCTGAACTGGCGACCCCGGATGGGGCGGAGCTATACGCCACTATCAGCGGCTATGCGCGATGGTTTGCCCAGCAGGCGCAGCAGCACCTGCAACGCGCCAGGCAACAGGTACACTGGCTGGGCAAACGTCTACGCCATCCACGGGATCATCTTGCAGCGCGGGCGCAACATCTCGATCACCTGGAAATTCGTCTTGCCAATGTCATCACCGCCAGCCTGCGGCGCAAGCGCGCCGATCTACGTCAGGGCGGCGACGCCCTGCAAGCGCAGCGACCCGAGCACCGCCTACATCAATTACAGGTACGCTTTACACACACCCATGACAATCTAAAGCGCGCCGTCCAGCGCACCCTGACACACCGGCGCCAACAGCTCGCTAACATGAGTAACCTTTTACAGGCCGTGAGTCCGCTGCACACTCTGGAACGAGGTTACGCCATTGTGCAGGACAGTGGCCAACAGGTGGTGAGCCATATAGCCCAGGCGCAGACAGGAAATCACCTGACAATCACGGTTGTTGACGGCAGTCTCGATTGTGTTGTTGCACAAATACACCATCAATCCAGGAAGCGAGAGCGTTAATGTACCGCAAAATAAAATCAACAAGGTCGCCAACCATACAAACTACAACCAGACAAACTAATGGTCTCGTTTTTTCTCTACTAGTTACCTGCCTCCTTGTGACGAGCACAGCGGTTACTGCGCAGCCAAAGGAATGGGATCTCGCTGATCTGTACGCGGACGTCCCGGCCTGGGATGCGGCGCGTCAAAAACTGGACAAGCAAATCGACGCCTTATTGCAATGCGAAAACTTAATGGCGCGCAGCGCGAGCGAGCTGGCCACCTGCCTCGAAAAAATGACGGCCGCGCATAAAGAAGTGTGGCGAATTTACACCTACAGCTTCCTGGCCAAAGACACGGACCTCAGTAATTCCGCTTATCGAGAACGGCAGTCTATCGCGCAAACCCTCTACAGCAAGTTCGAACAAGCGGTCAGCTTTGTCGAACCCGCGTTGCAACATATCGGCGCGCCCGCGCTGGCGCGCATGCAGGGCGAAGAACAGCGCCTCGCGGATTACGATTTTCTGATTCGCAATGCCCTGCGCAAGGGTCGGCATTTGTTGTCGGCTGCGGAAGAGTCAATACTGGCTGCGGCGGATAATCCCCTGCTGGCGGCGGCCGATATCTACGATGTGCTGAACAACGCCGAAATGCCGCGCCCGCAGGTGACGCTCGCGGACGGCACTACGGTAAATCTGACCGCTTCCGTCTACGCCAAATATCGCGCCGCTGCGAACCGCGCGGATCGCAAGCTGGTGTTCGACCAGTTCTGGCAATCCTATCGGGATTTTCAGCAATCCCTGGCGACCACCCTCGAAGGCAACACCAAAGCCAATATCTTTCGCGCCCGAACACGCCATTACCCCTCCGCCCTGCACGCCGCACTGGCCGAGGATAATATTCCCGACACGGTGTACCACACACTGATTAGTACCGTTAATAGTAACCTCCCCACCCTGCATCGTTACCTGGCGCTGCGCGCGCGTATGTTAAGTGTCGCGGACAGCCAGTATTACGATATTTACCCCGCGGTTATCGATATTCAAACCCATTATGGCATTGCCGAAAGCCGCCGCATTATCGTCGCGGCGCTGGCGCCACTGGGCACGGAATACGTCGCCAAATTGCGTTGGGCCCTGTCGCAAAACTGGATGCACATTTATCCTCGCGACAACAAATCCAGTGGTGCCTACGTGATGGGTGCCGCCTACGATGTCCACCCCTATGTATTGCTCAATCACAATGACGATTTCGAATCCCTCTCGACCTTCGCCCACGAATGGGGTCACGCCATGCACAGTTTGCTGGCCAACGAGAGTCAGCCATTTCAGAAAGCGGATTACCCGACTTCTATCGCAGAAATCGCTTCCATCGCCAACGAAGTGCTGCTGTATGAATATTTGCGGGAAAACGCCACCAGCGACGATG
>JBFJKD010000235.1:0-3927 GCA_041635095.1 Porticoccaceae bacterium | reverse complement strand
TGCGGCGACGGTGGAACAATCGATCAGCACGGCGGAGGGTTCCACCAGATCGAGCAGGCCAGCGCCGTCGATCTCTCCACCTATATAAAGGGCTTCTGCGATTGCGCCGTTAGGTAACATGGTGACGACAAAGTCCGCGCCTGCAACCGCGTCTTTCTCACTACTGGCGGCGCTACAACCGTCGGCCACGGCTTTTTCCACGGAGGCGGGCACCAGATCGAACGCACACACTTCAAAACCCGCTTTGACCAGGTTGGCCGCCATGGGCCCACCCATATTTCCCAATCCAAAAAATGCCACTTTCCTTGCCACTTTCTTTACCATAACCTTTGCCATGATGGTTTCCTTTGCGTGGTGCTGCGATCAGTGCGCGTTATAAATCGGCCAGAGGATGTGCGCCGTCCGCCCAGGGCGGGGTTAAATACTGTTGGCGAATTTCATCGGTAAGTTCTGCAAGCGTGGGCGGCTGAAAATGCGGCGTATTATCTTTTTCAATAATTTGCGCGCGCACCCCTTCGCGGAAGACGCCGTATTTCGAACAATTAAGGGTTGCCACCAGCTCCAGCTGCAGCGCCTCGCGCAGAGACAAATCCCGGCCACGACGATTTAATTCCCAGGCCAGAAATATGGACACCGGACAGCCTTTTTTGTGGGTTGCCACCGCCCGACTCAACCATTTGTCGTCGCCACTGTAGGCGCAGATAGCAGCGGATATTTGTTCGACGCTATTTCCCGAGGTCACCTGCGCAATCCACGCCAGATGGGGTTCGATCTGGGCAGCGGGCAATAACGCCCTGTGTGTTTCCTGCAACCGTTCGAGCGTCGCGCGAATTTTCGACTTATTTTCATCGGCGTTATCACTCCAGGGCAGCGCAGCCAGTTGTTCCAGCATGGCGGCTTTTTCACCGTGGGGCACAAATACGTCCGCAAGGCCCACGTAAACGGCGTCGGTGGCATTAATTTGCGCGCCGGTCAGGCCCAGAAACAGCCCGATGTTATCGCGGGTCTGATTGAGAAACCAGGTGCCACCCACATCGGGCAATAAACCGATACCAATTTCCGGCATGGCGATACGGGTATGTTCGGTGACGACGCGAAAATCGCCGCCCTCGAACACGCCCATGCCACCGCCCATCACAAAACCGTTACCCCAGGTGATCACGGGCTTGGGAAAGTTATGCAGCCGATAGTCGAGACGATATTCCCGGGAGAAAAAATCGCTGGCGTAGGCATTGTGGTTGGCGCCGCACGCCACCATGGATTCGTAGAGCATGCGAATATCGCCACCGGCGGCAAAGGCGCGGTCGCCCGCGCTGTCAATCAGTACCGCAACAATGTTGTTGTCGGCTTCCCACTGGTCGGTTGCCACGCTGATCAGGTCGACCATTTCCAGACTCAGGGAATTCAGGGATTTTTCGGCATTGAGGGTGGCGATAGCAATTTTTTTCCCGCCGCCGCAATCCTTCAGGCTAAACAGTACGGGGCTTTCTACAGCAATATCAGGCACGGGGCACTCCGGCGAAAACACGTCAGGTCGTTCTCAGGGGGTTCATTCAACCGTTTTTCCATTGCGGTTTACGTTTTTCCACAAACGCCGCCACACCTTCCTTCTGATCCTGAGAGCCCCACAGGTCCATAAAAGCATCCCGTTCGAACTTGAAGCCGCTATTGAGTGGGCGCTCCCGGGACGACATGGTCAGCGCCTTACATATGCGCACCGAGGTCGGGCTTTGGTTTTCCACCTTGGCCGCCAGTTCCAGGGCTTTTTCCAGACCCTTGCCGGTGGGCACTACTTCCTGCACCAGACCAATCTGTTCGGCTTTGGCGGCTTTGACGCGCTCCCCCAGTAGAATCATACGCTTGGCCCAGCCTTCGCCAATCAACCAGGGCAGGTGTTGGGTACCCAGGCCACCGGGCAATAAACCCACGGTACATTCCGGCAGTGCCATTTGCGCCTGCTCTTCGGCAATACGAATATCGCAGGCCAGTGCACATTCCAGCCCGCCACCCATGGCGAAGCCGGTAATGGCGGCGATGGATACCCCCTGGTAATTGGCCAGCGCCTCAAACGCGGTGCCAAAGGCTTTGATAAAATCGAAGGCCGCGCCGCTGTCGTCGTGATTAAACCGGGTCAGATCGGCCCCGGCACTGAAAAACTTTTCGCTCTCGCTGGTGAGAATCAGAGCAAAGTTTTCTTTATCCGCGTTGAGTTCGGCTACGACCTGTTCGAGGCAGGCAAGACTCTCCGGCGTCCAGGTGTTTGCCGGCGGATTGTTCATGGTGAGAATGGCCGTGCGGCCGCGTTTTTCTACTTTCAGTAACTCAGTCATGTAAACTCCCTCGTCAATCGTTGGCTCATCAATCGTTGGCTCATCAATGGTTCATTCAACAATCGTTCATCCACCAATAGTTCGCTTATCGAATGATCTCTCATCGGATGATCTGTGTTGCCCCTTCCTCAAGAATACGGCGCGCCACAATCACTCGCATAATTTCGTTGGTGCCTTCCAGTATCTGGTGTACCCGCGCATCGCGCAAAAAGCGCTCGATAGGGTATTCCCGCAGGTAGCCATAACCGCCGTGCAGTTGCAGCGCTTCGTTGCACACCTGAAAACCGATGTCGGTGGCAAAGCGTTTGGCCATGGCGCAGTAGGTCGTTTTATCCGGATCGTTCCCATCCAGTTTGCTGGCGGCAAGTCGCACCATCTGCCGCGCCGCCACCAGCTCGGTGACCATATCCGCGAGCTTGAATTGCAGGGCCTGAAAACTGGCCAGCGGTTTATCGAATTGTTTGCGTTCGAGAAGATACTGCTGGGCGTGGGTCAATGTCGCCTGGGCCGCGCCGATCGAACAGGCCGCAATATTAATGCGCCCGCCATCGAGACCCTGCATGGCGATTTTAAAACCCTCGCCTTCCTCTCCCAGCCGGTAGCGGGCGGGGACACGCACGCCCTCAAAGGTAATAGTGCGGGTTGGTTGGCTGTTCCAGCCCATTTTAATTTCATTTTTACCGTAGCTGATGCCGGGTAAATCCGCCGCTACCGCGAAGGCAGTGATCCCCGCCGCGCCGGAATCCTGACTGCCAGTACGGGTCATCAGTACCAGCACATCGGTGGCACCCGCGCCGCTGATAAATGTTTTGCCGCCGTCGATGATGTAGTCGTCGCCATCGCGCACGGCCCTGGTGCGAATCGCCGCCGCATCGCTGCCCGCATTGGGTTCGGTCAGGCAATAGGACGCCAGTTTTTCACCGCTGACCAGTTGCGTGCAAAATTCTTTGTGTACCGCCGGGGTGCCCCAGGTGCAGGCCATCCAGGTGGCCATATTGTGAATGGAAATAAATGCCGCAGTGGAACTACAGGCGGCGGCCAGCTCCTCGAGAATGATGGCGGCATCGAGACGCGACATACCCATGCCGCCAATCGCTTCGCCAGCGATTTGTTCGGGGCTGTACATGCCACAAAAACCCATGGCGCCGGCGGCGGCGATGGTCTCGCGGGGAAAGATTTTTTCCTCATCCCAGCGTGCCGCCTGCGGCGCCATTTCGCCCTGGGCAAACGCGCGGGCCGCGTCCTGAAAGGCCCGTTGTTCGTCGCTGAGATTAAAATCCATGACAGCAGGGCCGTTTATTTGAGACTGATGGACATGTTGGGACCAGCGGCCACATCGTCGTCAAACCAGCGCGCGGTAACGGTTTTGGTCTCGGTATAAAAACGCACCGCCTGTTTGCCATAGGCGTGTAGATCGCCGTGAAATGAACCGCGCCAGCCGGTAAACGAAAAGAACGGCAGGGGCACGGGAATCGGCACATTGATGCCCACCTGACCCACCAGAATTTCGTGCTGGTATTTGCGCGCCGCACCGCCGGACGAGGTAAAAATGGAGGTGCCGTTGCCGCGAAAATCCTCGTTAATGGCCGCTATCGCC
>JBFJKD010000234.1:0-3941 GCA_041635095.1 Porticoccaceae bacterium | reverse complement strand
GTAGTAATCGCGATGGTTGATGCCGTTGTCGTGCAGGCGTCGGCTGATATCCGCAACCTGATTAATCAGTGCTGTTTTCAACCAGTAGGGTGGCGGGTCGCGCGGCCAGTCTCGGCATAAATCCTCAAGGCTGATGGTGTGCACCAGATCCTCGGTGACGATAAACGATTGGCGCCGCGCGGGATTGCGGCCTCTTACTCCAAAGGCGACCGGCGCCATGGTCTGCACGCCCAGGCGCTCACAGCGGCGAATGGCGTCGTATTCATTGCGCGCACTAAGTACTGGCAGGCGCAATAGAACCAGGTTTTTGATAATTTCCAACCAGCCGACACCCATGTGAAATTTTAAAAAATACGACTCGTCGCCCTCCTGGAATTGCAGCGTGCGTCGGTCCGACATCTGCCGATAAATTTTTCCTTTGATGTTTTTTACGCGCACAAAAGGATCGCCATCGCCCCAGATTTTTTTGAAATCGCCGCGCAACCAGATCATGCGCTGACCTCAGTACCAGCGTTGGTCGGAGTGTGCAGGCGAGCGCGAGCAATAATTCGCTCCGCGGCCCGTTGCGGCAGGCTGTAAATATCTGCCTGGTCGGCAAAGGCCAGTGCATGGCGTTGCCACCGCACACGTTGCTCCGAGGTCAGCATGGTCGCGAGGGTTCGATCCAGGTCGGTTTGCTCAAAGGGCGAAGCCAGTACTACGCCCGCGTCGGCTTCCGCAATGTAATGGGCGTACCCGCACACGTCCGTGCACAGCACCGGTAAACCGGCGGCCAGCGCCTCGAGTAAAACAGTGCCGGTATTTTCATTGTATGCAGGGTGTATCAGTAAGTCGGCGCCGAGCAGGAAGCGGGGAATATCGTCCCGGCCAGCAAAAAATGTGACGCGCTCGGCAATTCCCAGGCGTGCGGCCTGAAGTTTAAAAAGCCGCGAGTCGTCCTGGCCAATCACAAACAGGCGCGTGCGTGTGCGTTGGGCGGGCGGCAGTGCGGCCAGCGCGCGCAATGCCCGATCCAGTCCTTTGGTTTTGAATCCCGAGCCGATCATCAGCATTAGCCGTTCGTCATCCGTCAGGGCAAACGCCTTGCGGAAGTCTGCGCGAAGCTGCGGCGCATTGGTGGGTGCGCGACGATCCCTCGCAATACCCGGGGGCAGCAGCACAAAGCGCTCCGGCGGCGTGCCGTAGCAATGTTCAAAAAAAGGCTGCTGTACCCGGGATATCATCATAATTTCCGTATTTCCATGAGCTGCAAATACCGCCTGTTCGTTGTGCGCAAAATGACGGTAACGACCCAGGTGTTTGTACCAGTTGCCCCGCTGGCTGCTGATTTTGGCCTCGTAACAGCCATCTGCCGCATAATACAAATCCAGTCCTGCCATCTTGTTAAATCCGACTACGGCATCTACCGGCCGCCGTGCAAGATCCGCATGCACCCAGCGCTGAAAACGTTCGTTGCGGCCGTGGCCGGTAAGGGCAAACGGGCGCCACAGGTGAATTTCCCAATCCGGTTCGCGTTCACCTTCCCAGTCCATGCTGTACACGCGAATCTGGCAACCCTGCGCGGCGCACTCGCGGGCGATACGTAAAAAGTCCCGCTGCAGGCCGCCATAGGGAAAATACTTGTACAGAATAAAAGCAATCTGCATGGCTAGTCTATTACCGTTGGCAGCATGTTGTGAGGGGATGGAAGAACCACGAACGGGGCGTGCTACTGACCATAACCACTCGGATTGGCCGTCTGCCAACGCCATACATCGCGCACCATGTCGTCCAGGGTTTGCGTGGCACGCCAATTGAGTTCCGACTCGGCTTTGCCGGGGTCCGCATAGCAGGCGGCAATATCGCCGGGGCGCCGTTCGGCTACCACATAGGGGACATTTTGCCCGCTAATGCGCGCAAACGCCGCCACCACTTCCAGCACGCTATAGCCTTTGCCCACACCCAGGTTCCAGGCGTCACACCGGCCCGGCTCGGCGCTTAATTTGCGGATGGCCTGAACGTGCCCTCTGGCGAGATCGACCACGTGAATATAGTCCCGCACGCCGGTGCCATCCGCTGTGTCGTAATCGTCGCCGAACACCCGTAACTGTGGCAGGGTGCCAGCGGCCACCTGGGCGATATAGGGCATCAGGTTGTTGGGGACACCGTTTGGATCCTCACCAATCAGGCCACTGGGGTGCGCACCGGTAGGATTAAAATAGCGTAGTAGAGCGATGCTCCAGGCGGGATCGGAGCGGTGCAGATCCCGTAGTATCTCTTCAATAATCAGCTTGGTGCGACCATAGGGGTTGGTCGCCGACAGCGGCATATCCTCGGTCGCGGGCAGCAGCGCGGGCTTGCCATACACCGTGGCCGACGAACTGAACACCAGCTGCTTGACCCCGTGGGCCGCCATCGTCTGACACAGGGCAATAGTGCCACTCACGTTATTTTCGTAATAGGTGAGGGGCATTTCGCAGGATTCGCCCACGGCTTTGAGTCCGGCAAAATGCACCACCGCGCTGAACTGATAATCAGAGAACAGCTGGTTCAACAGGGCCTGATCGCGTACATCACCGGTAACCAGCGTCACCGGCTTCCCGGCAATCCGCTCAACCCGCTCCAGGGCGCGGGCCGAGCCACTGCACAGATTATCCACCACCACCACCTGGTAGCCCGCTATTAGCAGTTCCACGCAGGTATGGGTGCCGATATATCCCGCCCCGCCGGTCACCAGAATGGTGTCTGTCATACGCTACCCGTTGGTTGCATCTGGGGCCATTTTACCGGCTGGGTGCGCCGAGTGCACAACCTAAGTTCATAAATTGTACTGGACGCCAGGGGAGAAGAAGCTGGGATTGACGCCGCCGCCAGCATTAGTAGTACACTCTCCCCATAAGAAGAGCCGCCGGGGCGGTTCATCAGCTCTAGCCTGCGCAGGGAACAGCGTTGACCTCACCCACACTGAAATCACCCATAAAAGACCGGCCGTTACATAATCCCGGTGAATCACTGCAGCGCGCCATCCATCATATCGCCCTTGATCAGGTCTTGTACTACGTGACCATATCGGGGTTCTTTATTGCGTTGGCGGGGATAGAGTGGATGCGTTGGTATAACGCTACGCTACCTTCGCCGCGAATCGTTACAACGTTTGCTGCTCTGGTTGTGCTCTTCTCTGCCGTTAAAATTGGTTTGGCGCTGAGGAAAATAAAACGGTTAAAGCTGGGTCTCGACGGCGAGAAAACAGTCGGTCAGTTTCTCGATCACCTCCGGACGGGCGGCGCACAGGTATTCCACGACATCCCCGGCGTTGGCTTTAATCTGGATCATGTGGTTATCCATCCATCGGGCGTTTATGTGATTGAGACCAAAACCTGGTCAAAACCTGTACGGGGCGCGCCCACGCTTGTGTACGACGGGGAGGGAATCTCCAAAAACGGGTTGCCACGGGATACGAAACCCATTGTGCAAGTGCGGGCTGCACGCGGATGGCTGGCAGAACTGCTCAAGGAGTCCACGGGGCGGGGGTTTACCGTACGTCCGGTCGTGTTATATCCCGGCTGGTATATCGAGCCCACGGCGGAAGCGAAGGCCAGCGATGTCTGGGTACTGAACCCCAAGGCCCTGCCATCGTTTATAGCAAACAGCAAAGACCAGCTACAGCCGGATGAGGTTAAATTGTGTGCTTTTCATCTTGCGCGCTATGTGCGGACGGCAAAAGATTAAATTCTGGTCATGCTGGTTTAGATAAGTCGCCAGTGGATGATTACCTGCAGGGTATCAGACATTGAGGTAAGCAAATCCGTTCCCTGCTCTTTGCATGGTTCATGAAATTATCGGTTGTGCTGATCGGGCTGATCGGTGCGAATGCGTAATCATGATGGGCAGCGCAACTGAACAAAATGTCACCGCCTGGGTATTTATAAGGGCGGATAGCGGATGCCCCCACTGCAGGTTAC
>JBFJKD010000233.1:0-3989 GCA_041635095.1 Porticoccaceae bacterium | reverse complement strand
GTCCGCCGTTTTTAGCAAGCGTCTGACAACTTCCCGACCCTCCGGTTTATTCGGGTTGAGTGTCAAGCCAAGCTTATTGCGACTATTCTGGACAAAATTAGCACCGTGGCCGGATGGCGACAGTGGTGATAAAAAACGGTCTTCACTACCATCGACCTTCTCGACACGAATCACCTCCGCACCGAAATCCGCTAATAACGCGGCGCAGTGGGGTCCCGCCACATAGCGCCCAAAATCCAGCACGCGAATACCCTGTAAAACTCCCGACATCTGTCACCCCTTAATTTTGCAAAACTGTCTTCAGGCAACACTACCTGATCAGCGACTGGCCAACTTTTCCATGGCACTGGCCAGCGTAAAATCCAGACTGGTAATTCCACCGGAACGATGGGTTAACAAGTCAATCTCCACCTTCGTGTAGACGTTAGTCCACTTGGGGTGATGATCCATACGTTCCGCCACCAGCGCGGCCCTGGTCATAAAACCAAACGCTTCGACAAATCCGGAAAATTCGAACTGCTTATGGAGTTTGCCATCCACGATTTGCCAAGGAACGCTCACGCCGAGATTAAGTGCACTTAATTTTTCCGCCAACTGCTGTTCGTCCAACAATTTATCCATTGCATCGCTCCTCAGTGCCGTCAGATGTTACCCGAGAGTAAACTATTCATGTCATGCCGGTCTAGCACTGCGTAAAAATCATTGCGCGCAGAGTCGATCTGCTCCTGTACTGTTCGTATTTCAGCCCCGGCTACTCTATCATTGCGCCCTATTTGCCCTTTTAAACCGCTTTCAAGATCATCGGGACAGATATGCAGGTACAGTGGTTTCCCGGGCACATGAACAAGGCCCGCAAGGACATACGCAACGTTCTCGACCAGGTGGACATTGTGGTTGAGGTGCTGGATGCGAGAATTCCTTACAGCAGTCAAAACCCCCTGCTGGCCACCATGGGCGCAGCGAAACCCCGTGTCAGGGTATTTAACAAAATCGATCTTGCCGACCCTGCTATTGTGGCGCTGTGGCAGGCCTATCTCGAACAGGAACAACAGGTCAAAACCCTGGCCATCAGCGCCGACCAGACACGCCAGGCCGCGCAGGTTCGTCAACTGTGTCGGCAACTGACACCCGCGAGTAAAAAGACCCGTAACGCGGTAATACTTGTTGCCGGGATTCCCAATGTGGGTAAATCGACTCTGATCAACACGCTGGCGGGTCGCGCCATCACCGCTACCGGTAACGAGCCAGCCATTACCAAAGCACAACAGAGAATCAATCTCGGCGACGGCTTGACGCTGCTCGATAGCCCAGGGGTACTGTGGCCCAACATCGAAAATATTGAAAGCGGCTACCGCCTGGCTGTCACCGGAGCGATTCGCGAAACAGCGATGGATTATGAAGACACCGCGTTATTCGCACTACACTACCTCAAGCTATGTTACCCAGAGCGTCTGCTACAGCGTTATCAGCTCGCAACGTTGTCGAGCAACGATATGGAGAACCTGCAAGCTATCGGCAAAAAAACCGGGTGTCTGGGCAGCGGCGCACAGGTTGATACCACCCGTGCCGGCACACGTCTGATAACAGAGATCCGTGCCGGAAAGCTCGGTCGTCTGTGTTTCGAAACGCCACAGATGATCGCTCTGGAACTGGCCGAACTCGAAGCGCGCAAAGCCGCCAAAATGATGAGTGAAAACTCCGAATAGCTAATACAATTCAAACGCCGGACCGTAACCACACCGAGTTGGCCATCCGCACCTCACACAGCGCAACTATAGCGGCTGACTGGCCGCCGCTGGGACGTCCGCCCCAGTATCTATAACATAGATATAGCGTAGGTGTCGGGACACAAAAATCCCTGTTATTGTGTGCTTCTTACACCGACCTTGCGGGAGAGCGACAAACCATGAATAGCGCCCTCGGCGAATCATTGCCCGAAGAGATTGCAGCCCTTGAAGACGGTATAGAGGCGTTTGTGCGCCACGAGGTAATACCACGGCACCAACGCCACCAGGAACTCCTCGGCAATCCACGCAAAAAATACAGCGAGGATGGACGTTACAGTCCGGCGGTCGTGGAATTGATCCGCGAAGTACGCATGGCGTCGTCCGCAGCGGGCTATTTCAACATGATTACGCCAGAGTCATTGGGCGGCAGCGCAATGGGCCACCTGGCCTACTATTGTGCCTGGCAAAAGGTCTTTCACACCTGCGGTGGACACCATTGGCTGGGCACTTACGCCATCAGTCATTGGGCATTTGGACCCAGCCCGGTGCTCGCCCACGTTAGCGAACGCGCCCGGCGGGATATTATTGCGGACATGGTGTCCGGCAAAACCTCGATGTGTTTCGGTTTGTCCGAACCGGGTGCCGGTTCCGATGCCGCCATGCTGAAAACCCGCGCGGTGCGCGACGGCGACGGCTGGCGTATCTCGGGCCGCAAGTTGTGGACCACCAATTCGCCACAGGCGGATTATTGTATGCTGTTTGCCATCACTGACCCGGACAAAGCCGCACAGAAAAAAGGCGGTATCAGCGCCTTTTTAATCCCCATGAACAGTCCGGGATTCGAGATTGAAAGCATCGTTAAAATGTACGGGCATATCGGTGGCGACGAGGGCGCGCTGTTACTCGATAACGTGCGCGTAGAGCCCTGGCAACTGGTCGGGGAGCTCGACCACGGCTTTGCCATCGCCCTGTCTGGTGTATCTCTGGGGCGCGTGTACAACGCCGCGCGCGCCGTGGGGCTGGCCCGCTGGGCCCTGGAAATCGGCTTTACCTACATGCAACAACGGGAAACCTTTGGTAAACCCATCAGCGAGTATCAGGGTGTCAGCTTTCCCCTGGCGGAATCGGCCACCGAAGTACATGCGGCGCATCTGGTTGGGTTAAATGCCTGCCGCCTGCTGGATCAGGGTCACGCCGCAATCAAAGAGTTGTCAATGACCAAAGCCTATTCAGTACAGGTCGGCACCCGCGCCATAGACCGGGTGATTCAGAGCCATGGCGCGATGGGTTTTACCAATGAGATGGGTCTGACCGACGCCTGGGAAACCCTGCGCGTGATCAACGTAGCGGACGGCACCAACGAAATACTGAACCGCACGATCGTACAACGGCTGCTAAAAGGTGACGTCGATCTGTAGCGCGGTTCGCGTGAGATGACTTTACGTGGATTTACGTGGACGTAGCGGATTGTGCTGCTCTACGCCGAGCGCGTTTCGCTACGCGTTTTTGCTCCAGGGTATTTGCCGCGTCTGCCCCCAGATGAGATTCCCCGCGTTGCTTCGCCAACGTCAATTGTTTTTCCCGTTGCGCAAAACGTTGGCGATCCACGAGTGCGGTTTTCGCGTAACAATGTGGACAGCTAATGCCTTTTTCGTAATGCGGACTCGCCTTGTGCGCATCCGTAATGGGCATGCGGCAGGCGTGGCACTGATCGTAACGCCCCGCTTCCAGGGCATGGTTGACCGCAACGCGGTCGTCAAACACAAAGCACTCACCCCGCCATAAACTGTTCTCTCGCGGAACGTCTTCAAAATATTTCAGAACGCCGCCTTTGAGGTGATACACCTCGGCAAAGCCTTGCTCTTTTAGCAACGCGGTGGATTTTTCACAGCGTATTCCACCGGTACAGAACATGGCGACCCGGCGATGTTTGGCGGGATCCAGGTGCTGTTTCACATAGTCGGGAAACTCGCGAAAACTGTCGATCTGCGGATTTACCGCATTGGCGAAGGTACCGACATCCACTTCGTACTGGTTGCGGGTGTCGATCAGCAACACATCCGGATCGCTGATCAGTTGGTTCCAGTCCTCGGGCTCCACGTACGTTCCCACCACATGGCGCGGATCGATACCCGCCACGCCCATGGAAACAATTTCATTACGTAACTTTACCTTGGCACGCTTAAACGGCGGCTTGTCCGTAATGGACTGCTTATATGCCAGATCGGCAAGACCCTCCTGTCCCCGTGGAACAGCTGGCTC
>JBFJKD010000232.1:0-3995 GCA_041635095.1 Porticoccaceae bacterium | reverse complement strand
CTGCAGCGGGACGATGTGGCGAGTGTCATTGAGCAGGCAGTGGGCGCGGCACTGGATCAGGGCTTGCGTACGCCGGATATTGCCAGCCCGGACACCGCGGCTGTAGGCACCAGGGAGATGGGTGCGGCGGTACTGTCGAATCTGGCGATAAAATGATTCCGGGAACAGATTCAAATATATTTTTCTACATTAACTAAAGAATTTAACCATATGAATAAAATAGGTTTTATTGGTTGGAGGGGCATGGTTGGTTCGGTCCTGTTGGCACGCATGGAAGCGGAGCAGGACTTCGCCGAACTGACGCGCAGGAACATCGAGCCGGTATTTTTTACAACGTCTCAGGTCGGTGAAACGGGCCCTCTTAAGGGCACGGTTCTGCGGGACGCCCACGAGCTGGACGCGCTGATTGGCCTCGATGCCATTGTGACCTGCCAGGGGGGCGATTACACCAAGGCAATCTATCCGCGTCTGAGGGCACGGGGTTGGCAGGGTTACTGGATAGACGCTGCCTCGTCGTTACGTATGGACGACGACGCATTGATCGTTCTCGACCCTGTCAATCTGACGGTTATCGAAGATGGTCTGGCGCGCGGCGTCAAAAATTACATCGGTGGTAATTGCACGGTCAGTTTGATGCTGATGGCCCTGGGCGGATTATTTAAACGGGGGCTGGTGGAGTGGGCCAGCGCCATGACCTATCAGGCGGCGTCTGGGGCGGGTGCGCAGAATATGCGTGAGCTAATCGCCCAGATGGGCGTGATACATGGCGCGGTAAGTGGTGACTTAAAGGATGTGGGTTCCGCTATTCTCGAACTTGATCACAAGGTGGCATCAGTCATCCGTAGTGAACAACTGCCTGTCGAGCGCTTTGGTTATCCCCTGGCGGGGAGCTTGCTACCGTGGATTGATAGCGAGCTGGACAGTGGCCAGAGCCGGGAAGAGTGGAAGGGACAGGCCGAGACCAATAAAATTCTGGGGCGTGAGCAGAACCCGATTCCATTCGATGGCATCTGCGTACGTATTGGCGCGATGCGTAGTCACAGTCAAGCTCTGACCCTCAAGTTAACGCAGGATGTACCTCTCGATGAAATCGAAGACATGCTGGCCGAGGCGAACTCCTGGGTGAAGGTGGTGCCCAATCATCGGGAGGACAGCCTGCGCGAACTTAGCCCGGCTGCCGTGACCGGTACGATGACTGTTCCCGTGGGTCGGCTGCGCAAGATGAATATGGGCGCAAAATATCTATCGGCGTTCACTGTGGGCGATCAGTTGTTATGGGGCGCGGCCGAACCGTTGCGGCGTATGTTACGTATTTTGCTGGAGAAATAATTGGACGCCGATAACGCACAGGATCCGGCGGGCAGCGCCGGGGTGGATATTGCCGTAGTGGGTGCCACAGGCGCGGTGGGCGGGGCAATCCTGGAACTGTTGGCTGAGCGGGGTTTTACCAGGACAACTATTCACCCCGTAGCCAGCGATGCATCAAGTGGTGAAACGGTGATGTTTGGCAACAAACCATTGCTGGTCGAAGGGATTTCCGAATTTGATTTTTCGCGGGTGGGATTGGCGTTATTCGCGGTTAACCCGGAGGTTTCCGCGGCCCATGCGGCGCGGGCCACAGAGTCGGGCTGTATCGTTATAGACTGTAGCGGACGGTTTGCCGAAGATACGGAAATTCCGTTGGTGGTGTACAACGCCAACCCCGAGGATTTGGCCGACTATTCGATACGCGGTCTGGTTGCCGTTCCGGGGGCCGTTGCTACCCAGTTAGCAGCCGTACTGGCCCCGATCCAGGCCGAGGTGGGCATTGCGAGCATTCATATCGCGACCTATCAGGCGGTGTCGGGGGCAGGGCGTGGCGGCATTGCGGCACTGGCCGGACAAACCGCAGCTTTGTTGAATGGGCTGCCTCTGCCAAAGGGCGGGGTCTTTCCGCGGCAGATTGCTTTCAATTTATTGCCTTGCATCGGTACTCTCGATGAACAGGGACACTCTTCCGAAGAGGTACAGGTGGTCCGCGAGACCCGGCGACTGCTGGGCGATACGTCGATTGGTATCAGCGCCACCTGTGTTCAGGTTCCGGTATTCCATGGTCATGCGCTGGCCGTTCATCTGGAAACTCGCTATCCGCTCGACGTTAGCGATTTGCGTCAGTTGCTTAAAAAAGCGCAAGGCGTGACCCTGGTAGATGCTGGTGCAACGGGCAAGTATCCCACGCCGACGGAAGACGCAGCCGGAGTCGACGGCGTGCTGGTCGGCAGATTGCGAGCCGATCAATTTAATGAAAAAGGTATTAATTTGTGGATTGTGTCCGATAATTTACGAAACGGTGCGGCAATGAACAGCGTACGGCTGGTTGAAATGTTGATAAAATCTTATTTGTAATAAATACTTAGGCCTGTATATTACGGTGAGTTGTGTGTTCAGCTGATCGTGGCTGCACTGAGCAACAATCAGTTTTGGGACAAGAAAAAGGTAGAAGGACATGACGCTGCGAAAATTATCCTGCTGGTTTGGTTTAGCAATACTTGCGACTTCGCAATGGGTTCTGGCTCTGGGGCTGGGTGAAATTAAACTTAATTCCGCGCTGAATGAACCCTTGGACGCCGAAATTCGATTGTTTAATGTGGGTGACCTCGGCGACAGCGAAATTCTCGCCAGCCTGGCTTCCGAGCAAGATTTTAATCGGGCAGGTGTGGAGCGTGCATTTCACCTGGTGGACATACGTTTTAAAGTGGATGTGAGCAATTCCGCCGCCCCGGTGATCCGCATAACTTCCCGCAAACCGATTCGCGAACCCTATCTGGATTTCTTACTGGATGTGCAATGGTCTTCCGGGCGCCTGTTGCGCGAGTACACGGTGCTTCTCGACTTGCCGGTATACGCCACGGACAAGCCCGTGGGAAAGTCCCTGGCCGCGGCGCAGAGCGCATCGCGGCAGCCGACTCGGCCAGCATCCAGTAGCGAGACCACAACAGGCGCAAGCGGTGTTGTGCGAGGCGGGGATATTTCCGGGAATTATCAGGTTCAATCTGGAGACACCCTGTGGCAGATCGCCAATCGCGCCCGTCCGGGTAATGCGACAGTGCAGCAAGCAATAATCGCGATACACCGGTTGAATCCCGATGCGTTTATCGATGGCAACATCAATTTGCTGCGCAAAGGGGCGGTGTTGCGGATGCCCGATGCGTCGGAGTTTGGCGCCACAGATCACCGCCAGGCCGTGCAAATTGTAGCAGCGCAGACACAGGAGTGGCGCGATACCAGCGCTGGCCCACAGCTCGACGCGTCGTCCCGCAGCGGAGTGTCAGGAAGCAGACTGGCCGCTGGCGATGGTCGCCTGCGCTTGTCCGCGCTGGGTGCGGAGGACCAAGCGGCGTCAGATTCTGCTGCCGCAGTGGGTGGTGAAGGTAGCACCATTGGTGGTGGATCCGTGGAGGCCTTGCAAAATGAGATTGCCATCGCCCGGGAGGAAGCGGACAAAACGCGCCGCGAGAATAGTGAATTAAAAAACCGGCTTGCGAACCTTGAAGAACAGCTGCAGTTAGCTCGTTTGGTTGAAATTGGCGATGATGAATTGCGCGCCGCGCAACTGGCGGCGGGCGCAGACGCAACAACACCAGTTGCGGATGAAGCTGGAATAAAGTCGCCCGCGCTTGATGAAATCGATACTGGATTGGAAACCGAAAAAACTGAGTCCGTAACAACGATCGCGGACGGTAGTATGGACGCAACGGGATCTGATGAACCCGCCGCGCAGCAACCATCAGCCCCTAAAGTTGTGCAGCCGGAAACTGTCGAGAGCGGTTTTTTTGAGGCGATAAAGGGCTATTTGCTGGTCATAGCGGGTGTGGTCGGGTTTATCGTGTTGGCGGTGTCCTATCTAGTGTACCGGCAGCGCAATGCGGACCAGGATGAGCGCCTGAATAGTGCCGACTTTGGGCGACGTGTTGAACCGGTGCGCAGTCAAGCGCGACCAGAACCTGCCACTAGCG
>JBFJKD010000231.1:0-4009 GCA_041635095.1 Porticoccaceae bacterium | reverse complement strand
TCTCTTCGCCCTTTTCATAGCAAATCCTCCAGTCATGTTTTTCCACGCCCCTCTACAAAAAAAATGCGCTGTCAGTCGATGGCTCAGCCCACACGTGCGTTGTACCGAACCCGGCCAGCCTGGCGTGGTTGAATCCGTAAGCTTAGCGCAAGCAGCCGCGACAGGGAAATCCCTGCACTTGCGCGGCAACAAATCCTGTTGATTGCTCGTCACTGATTACCGCAACCGATATAATTGCGCAGTGCACGCGGCTGTTTTGCTGTGAGTAGCTGACCGGACGCAACCGATCGTAACGAGTAGCGAGGAAGGATAGTGACAACCACAGCTCCCGATATTGGCACTTTTCAGGGATTGATTTTGGCGCTGCAACAATTCTGGGCGAATCGCGGGTGCGTGATTTTGCAGCCCCTGGATATGGAAGTCGGTGCGGGAACATTCCATCCAGCGACGTTTTTGCGCGCCATTGGCCCCGAGACATGGAATGCCGCTTACGTACAACCCTGCCGACGCCCCACCGATGGCCGCTACGGCGAAAACCCTAATCGTCTACAACACTACTACCAGTTCCAGGTGGCGTTAAAGCCATCGCCGGAAAATATTCAGGAAATGTATCTCGATTCACTACGGGCCTTGCACATTGATCCTCTCATCCACGATATTCGTTTCGTCGAGGACAATTGGGAATCCCCCACACTCGGTGCCTGGGGACTGGGGTGGGAAGTGTGGCTCAACGGTATGGAGGTTACTCAATTTACCTACTTTCAGCAGGTAGGTGGCCTCGAATGTTACCCGGTAACCGGGGAAATTACCTACGGTCTGGAGCGCATCGCCATGTACCTGCAAGGCGTTGACAGCATTTTTGATTTAGTCTGGACGCGCAACGAGCAGGGCGGCGTGGTGACCTACGGCGATGTATTTCATCAAAACGAAGTGGAAATGTCCCACTACAATTTTGCCCAGGCGGACGTACCCTTTTTATTCGATAGCTTCGACGTCTACGAGCGCGAAAGCAAACGGCTGATCGAACACAACCTGCCCCTTCCTGCCTACGAAATGGTTATGAAGGCGTCCCATGCATTTAACTTGCTGGATGCCCGTCACGCCATCTCCGTGACGGAGCGGCAGCGCTTTATTCTGCGCGTGCGGACGCTGTCCCGCGCAGTGGCGCAAGCCTATTTCGATTCGCGACTGGCTGCGGGATTTCCCCTGGCACCCCCGGCGCTGGCGCAAGAAGTGCGGCAACTCACACTGGATGCACGCCCATGAACCGTGACTTTCTGCTCGAAATCGGTACGGAAGAGTTGCCACCAACCGCACTGAAATCCCTGATGGACGCCCTGGTGGAGCTGGTCGCGGAAGCGTTGCGTAACGCGTCCCTCGAACAGGGCGGTATACGGGGTTTTGCCACCCCGCGGCGGCTGGCACTACACATAACGGCTCTGCCCGAACACCAGCCGGATAGTACCCAGGAACGTCTTGGCCCCGCTGTGAGCGCCGCATTTAACGCCGCTGGCGAACCGTCAGCCGCCGCCCTGGGATTTGCCCGCAGTTGCGGCGTCGAGGTACAACAACTGGCGCATGTGGAGAGCGACAAAGGTCCGCGCCTGGCGTACCGCAGCGTCCTGCCCGGCCAGCCGACAGTTGCGCTACTCCCCGCCATGGTAAACGCGGCCCTCAAAGCACTACCTGTACCGCGGCGTATGCGCTGGGGTAGCGGACGCGAAGAGTTTGTGCGCCCCGTGCACTGGGTCGTCATGCTGTTTGGGGAGGACGTCATCGCGGCCGAAATTTTGGGCATCACTGCCGGGCGACACAGTCGCGGGCACCGCTTCCACTGCAACCAGCCCATTCCGATCACCGCCCCCGCAAATTATGTTGATTTGCTACGCGCTGCACATGTGCTCGTGGACTTCAATGAACGGCGCACGCTTATCCGCAACGGCGTCGAGACCCTCGCGCAAGGGGTAGGCGGGCGCGCCGTTATCGACTCAGCGTTGCTGGATGAAGTTACCGCGCTCAATGAGTGGCCGGTACCCTTGATGGGTAATTTCGAATCGCGTTTCCTGGAAGTCCCCGCCCAGGCGCTGGTGTCGTCCATGAAAACGCATCAAAAATATTTCCACATGGTTGACAGTAACGGCGCCCTGATGCCGCGTTTTATCACGGTGGCAAACATCCATAGTCGTGACCCCGCCAAAGTCATTGCCGGCAACGAGCGGGTCATTCGCCCTCGTCTCAGCGATGCCGCCTTTTTCTTTGGTGTGGACAAACAAACTAGTCTGGCCACGCAACGCGACAAGCTCCGGGATATTGTGTTTCAACAAAAACTGGGATCGTTGTTTGATAAAACTGAGCGAGTGGCGACGCTCGCCACATACCTCGCCCCCAGTTTTGGCGCACCCGAAAATGCCGCTCGCCGCGCCGCGGAATTAAGTAAGTCCGATCTGGTTAGCGCCATGGTGCAGGAGTTTGCCGATCTACAGGGCGTCATGGGTCACCACTACGCCCTGCACGATGGCGAAGACGCTGGCGTCGCCGCAGCCCTTGAAGAGCAGTATATGCCGCGTTTTGCCGGTGATAAGTTACCCCCGTCGCCGCTGGGCGCAACCCTCGCCACCGCCGACCGACTCGACACGCTAACGGGAATTTTCGCGATTGGTCAGGTGCCGTCGGGATCCCGGGACCCTTTTGCCCTGCGCCGTGCAAGTCTCGGCGTGCTACGCATTTTAATTGAGGGACAAATCGATCTGGATTTGCGCGCCGCGCTCACTGTTGCCGCGGAGCAATATCCCGCTTTTGCACAAGATACCGCGCTGGTCGACCGGGTTTTAAAGTACGTTCTCGAGCGCCTGCGGGCCTGGTACGAAGAGCAGAGCATTCCAGCCGAAGTGTTTCTCGCTGTCACCGCGCGCCCCGTAACTAACCCGCTGGATATCCATTTCCGCGTGCAGGCGGTTAATGCCTTTAACCAGATCCCCGACGCGGCGGCGCTGACCAGCGCCAATAAAAGGGTCGCTAATATTCTTGCCAAATCTGACAGCGCTACAACGTCCGGGTCTTCAGTCGCCATCGACCAGGCCCTGCTTCAGGATCCGGCTGAACTTGCTCTGGCACAGGCAGTGGCGTCCTGCCACAGGGTCGTCAATCCGTTACTGGAACAGCGACGTTATACCCAGGCATTGACGGAACTGGCATCGTTGCGCAAACCTGTCGACCAGTTTTTCGACCAGGTGATGGTTATGGCGGAAAATTCCGAGGTGCGCAACAATCGTCTCGCACTGCTACAAACACTGCAAAATTTATTTCTAAACATCGCGGACATCTCGTTGCTGGTTGTGGATAAAGGCGCGGCTTAAGCAATGAAACTGGTTATTCTGGATCGGGACGGCGTCATTAACGCAGACTCTGAAAACTTTATTAAGAGCCCAGACGAATGGGTACCTATTCCCGGGGCATTGGACGCCATTGCCAGACTGACAGCTGCTGGGTATCGCGTCGCTGTGGCG
Organism: Porticoccaceae bacterium; assembly: GCA_041635095.1. Taxonomy (GTDB): domain Bacteria; phylum Pseudomonadota; class Gammaproteobacteria; order Pseudomonadales; family Porticoccaceae; genus JBFJKD01. Next base: position 503 of record JBFJKD010000231.1, on the reverse strand, counting down.
ACCAACCAATCGGGATTAAGTCGCGGCCTGTTTCGCCTGGATGAACTTGAGGCCATTCACCATAAAATGTGTACCCAGGTGGAAGACGCTGGCGGTTTAATCAGTGCCATTTTTTATTGTCCGCACCTTCCCGATGAACACTGCACCTGTCGCAAACCGGCCCCCGGCATGCTCGACGCCATAGCGCGGGAACTGGACTGCTGCCTGGCCGGTGTTGCCGTTATCGGCGACAGCTTGCGCGACCTGCAGGCGGCTATTCAAAGGGACTGTGCGCCAATTTTGGTGCGCACCGGTAAAGGTACCGACAGTGAGCGGGCATTGCGTGAGCAGGCGGACCCCGCACTGCGCGCTGCGCCGGTGTACGATGATCTGGCAGCGGCTGTCGATGCATTGCTTGGCGCGTCTTTTGCGGCTAACGGTGCTATTGACGAGCGCTCCCATTGAAGCGGTTATGCTCCGGTGCCCGGTCGCTGCTATTCTACATCGGCTACATTCCGGTGGTT
>JBFJKD010000230.1:0-4011 GCA_041635095.1 Porticoccaceae bacterium | reverse complement strand
TTAATACCGACCGCTATGACCTGTCCGCGGTCGGGCGTATGAAATTCAACCGTCGTCTGGGGCGCAACGAGATCGAGGGTCCCGGCACGCTGATGAAAGAAGATATTGTCGACGTGCTGAAAACCCTGATCGCGATTCGCAATGGCCAGGGTCAGGTGGACGACATCGACCACCTCGGGAACCGGCGCGTGCGCTCGGTTGGCGAAATGGCTGAAAACCAGTTCCGCATTGGTCTGGTGCGCGTGGAGCGCGCGGTCAAGGATCGTCTCTCGGTGGCCGAAACCGAGGGCTTGATGCCTCAGGATATGGTCAATGCGAAGCCGGTTGCCGCCGCCATGAAGGAATTCTTCGGCTCCAGCCAGCTTTCCCAGTTCATGGATCAGAACAACCCCCTGTCGGAGGTGACCCACAAGCGTCGCGTATCCGCGTTAGGGCCGGGCGGTTTAACCCGCGAGCGCGCCGGTTTTGAGGTGCGCGATGTGCATCCCACGCATTATGGCCGTGTGTGTCCAATTGAAACCCCGGAAGGGCCGAACATTGGTCTGATTAATTCGCTGGCCAACTATGCGCGCACCAACGAGTACGGGTTTCTGGAGACGCCTTATCGGCGCGTGGTAGACGGTAAAGTTACCCAGGATATCGAGTTTTTGTCCGCCATCAATGAGTCGGAACACGTGATCGCCCAGGCTTCTGCGAAAATCAACGACAAAGGTCTGTTGATTGAAGATCTGGTCACCGTTCGCCACGGAGGTGAATTTACCATCAAACTGCCCGCCGAAGTGCAGTATATGGACGTATCGCCACGCCAGGTAGTGTCGGTGGCGGCGGCGTTGATTCCGTTTCTGGAGCACGATGACGCCAACCGCGCGCTGATGGGTTCCAACATGCAGCGCCAGGCGGTGCCCACGCTGAGAACCGACAAACCGCTGGTTGGTACTGGGATGGAGCGTATTGTTGCCGGGGATTCCGGTGTGTGCGTGGTCGCCAAACGGGGTGGCGTCATTGAAAGCGCTGACGCCGCACGGATTGTGGTGCGGGTCAACGACGGCGAAGTTGAAACTGGCGACGCCGGCGTGGATATTTACAATCTGACCAAGTACACCCGCTCCAATCAGAACACCTGTATCAACCAACGCGCGATCGTCCAGCAGGGCGACCTTATTGATCGCGGCGATATTCTGGCAGATGGTCCGTCGGTGGATCTCGGTGAGCTGGCCCTCGGCCAGAACATGCGTATCGCGTTTATGCCGTGGAACGGCTACAACTTTGAAGATTCCATCCTGGTGTCCGAGCGGGTAGTAGAAGAGGATCGTTTTACGACGATTCACATTCAGGAACTGACTTGTGTGGCGCGGGACACCAAACTCGGCTCGGAAGAAATCACGTCGGACATTCCCAATGTCGGCGAGTCCGCGCTAGCGCGTCTCGACGAATCGGGCATTGTCTACATCGGTGCGGAAGTTGACGCCGGGGATATTCTGGTGGGCAAGGTAACTCCCAAGGGCGAAACCCAGCTGACTCCGGAAGAAAAGTTGTTGCGCGCTATTTTTGGCGAAAAAGCCAGCGACGTGAAAGATACGTCCTTGCGCGTGCCCAGCAGCACCAAGGGCACAGTTATTGACGTGCAGGTGTTCACCCGCGAAGGGCTGGAAAAGGACGAGCGCTCGAAGCAGATCGAAAAGACCGCCCTGAATCAGTTCCGCAAGGATTTGAACGACGAATTTCGGATTATGGAAAATGCCACTTTCGAGCGCCTGCGCGCGGCGTTGGTGGGTCATAAGGTCGTCAAAGCGCCTGGTTTGAAAAAGGGTGAGGCGCTTACCGATAGGGAATCCGCGGAATTTGACCACGAGAAGTGGGCCAAGGTGCGCATGGACGACGACGCGCTGAACGATTTGCTGGCCAGAGCCGAAGAGCAATTGGCCGAGCGTCGGAAATTACTGGACGAGCGTTTCGAAGACAAGAAAAGAAAACTGCAAAGCGGCGATGATCTGGCGCCGGGTGTACTGAAAATCGTCAAGGTCTATCTGGCGGTTAAGCGGCGCATTCAACCGGGTGACAAGATGGCGGGTCGCCACGGTAACAAAGGCGTTATTTCCGTGATCATGCCCGTCGAGGATATGCCCTACGACGAACACGGCGAGCCGATTGATATCGTCTTGAACCCGCTTGGGGTGCCGTCGCGTATGAACGTGGGCCAGATTCTGGAAACTCATCTCGGATTGGCTGCCAAGGGTCTTGGCAAGAAGATCGACCAGATGATTCGCGAGCAGCGGAAAGTGGCGGAAGTGCGCAAGTTTTTGCAGGAAATCTACGATTCCGGTGAAAGCGTCAACGCCGCCAACCTGAAACAGTTAAAAGACACCGAGGTGCTTGAGCTCGCTGAGAATCTGCGTGGCGGAGTGCCCATGGCAACCCCGGTCTTCGATGGTGCTACCGAGTCTGAAATCAAGGCGTTGCTGAAACTGGCGGATCTGCCGGACACCGGACAGATGACGTTGTACGACGGGCGTACCGGCGATGAGTTCAGCCGACCGGTTACGGTTGGCTACATGTACATGCTCAAACTTAACCACCTGGTGGATGACAAAATGCATGCCCGCTCCACGGGTTCTTACAGCCTGGTAACCCAGCAGCCGCTGGGTGGTAAGGCGCAGTTTGGTGGCCAGCGGTTCGGGGAAATGGAGGTGTGGGCACTCGAGGCGTACGGCGCTGCCTATACACTGCAGGAAATGCTGACGGTCAAGTCGGACGATGTTAACGGTCGTACCAAGATGTATAAAAACATCGTCGACGGCGATCACCAGATGGACCCGGGGATGCCCGAATCTTTCAATGTGCTGGTCAAAGAGATTCGTTCGTTGGGTATCAACATCGAGCTGGAATACGAGTAACGGTTGTAGTATTTGCGCGTTAGCGGTCGGGGCGCCTGCCCCGGCAGAGGCAAGTATCCATCGGAGGAAGGGCCTTGAAAGATTTATTAAATTTGCTGAAGTCTCAGGACCAGCGCAGCGATTTTGAAGGAATTCGCATCGGTTTGGCATCGCCGGACATGATTCGCTCCTGGTCGTTTGGCGAAGTAAAAAAACCCGAGACCATCAACTACCGGACGTTCAAGCCGGAGCGCGATGGCCTGTTCTGCGCCAAATTGTTCGGGCCGGTCAAAGATTTCGAATGCCTGTGCGGCAAATACAAGCGCATGAAGCACCGCGGTATTGTGTGTGAAAAATGCGGCGTGGAAGTGACCCTCGCCAAGGTGCGTCGGGAGCGTATGGGCCACATAGAGCTGGCCAGTCCGGTGGCGCACATCTGGTTTCTGAAGTCCCTGCCCTCCCGGATCGGCCTGATGCTCGATATGACGTTGCGGGAAATCGAGCGGGTGCTGTATTTCGAATCGTTCGTGGTTGTGGATCCGGGCATGACGACGCTGGAGCGCGGACAGCTGCTGACCGATGAGCAGTATTTCGAAGCCATGGAAGAACACGGTGACGAATTCGTAGCGATGATGGGCGCCGAAGCGATTCAGGCATTGATGCGGGATATCACGCTGGTGGAAGAGATCGCCCGCCTGCGGGATGAACTGCCGCAGACCCGCTCGGAAACCAAAATCAAGAAGTTGTCCAAGCGGCTTAAATTACTTGAGGCGTTCCACGCCTCCGGCAACAAGCCGGAATGGATGATTCTGGAGGCCCTGCCGATTTTGCCGCCGGATCTGCGCCCGCTGGTACCCCTCGATGGTGGCCGTTTCGCGACGTCCGATCTCAACGATCTGTATCGTCGGGTGATCAATCGCAACAATCGTCTGAAAAGGTTGCTGGAACTGAATGCGCCGGACATTATCGTGCGCAACGAAAAACGCATGTTGCAGGAGGCGGTGGATGTGCTGCTCGACAACGGCCGCCGCGGCCGCGCGATTACAGGGTCCAACAAGCGTCCGCTGAAATCCCTGGCGGATATGATCAAGGGCAAGCAGGGCCGGTTCCGGCAGAACCTGCTTGGCAAGCGCGTCGA
>JBFJKD010000229.1:0-4011 GCA_041635095.1 Porticoccaceae bacterium | reverse complement strand
TGTAAATCCGGGTCGATACCAGTGCAGACTCATGCTGTGCATTCTATAGGCCAACGCGGGGCGCAGTCAGGGCTTGTGGATCGATAGTGCGTCAGATTCGTATCTGACAGGCCGGGCACACAAACAGACCGCGACTGCCTGCGGTTTGACCCACAAGCAGGAAAAGGCTGGCGAGGATTCCCCGCCAGCCCAGCGCCTGATCACCTCAGACAATGCGCATCCAGTCGTTGGCAAACTTACTTCAGTTCAACCGTTGCGCCAGCTTCTTCCAACTGCTTCTTGGCATCGTCAGCTTCGGCCTTGGAAGCGCCTTCTTTGACGGTAGCCGGTGCGCCGTCAACCATGTCCTTGGCTTCTTTCAAACCAAGACCAGTGATTGCCCGTACCGCCTTAATGACATTTACTTTTTTCTCGCCAACCGCAGCCAGTACAACATTAAACTCGGTTTGTTCTTCAACAACAGCAGCAGCGGCAGCGGGCGCGGCGGCGACTGCCACAGCAGCAGCGGCAGACACACCAAACTTTTCTTCCATCGCGGCCACTAACTCGACCACGTCCATCACACTCATTTCGGCAATAGCATTTAAAATATCGTCTTTGGAAAGAGCCATGACTCTATCTCCTGTTACAAATGAATTTCGTTTTAGCCGAAAACCGCTTATGCGGCGTCCTGCTGTTTCTGATCGCGAACGGCTGCCATCGCGCGGGTTACCTTGGTCGGCACTTCGTTAAACGTGCGCACCAACTTGGTAACCGGAGCTATCATGACGCTGACCAGCTGACCCAACGCCTGATGCAGGGTAGGCAGATTGGCAAGCACATCGAGTTGCTCCTTGCTAAGCATTTGGCCACTGACGGATAGCGCCTTGACTGAAAAGTGTTCGTTAGTTTTCGCGAACTCCTTAAACAGTCTCGCCGCAGCACCTGGATCTCCCATGGAAAAACCAAACAGGGAGGGTCCGACCAGCGCGGCCGCGACACACTCAAACTCTGTGCCGACAAACGCGCGCTTTGCCAGGGTGTTTTTGACGATCCGCAGGTCAACGTTATTTTCCCGGGCTTGCTTACGCAGCTCGGTAATAGCAGTAACGGTGACGCCACGGGCATCGGCAATAACCAGTGACAATGCATTAAGGGCAGTCTCGTTAACGTCTGCGACAATCGCTTTCTTGTCTTCGAGATTTAATGCCACAAAAATATCTCCTGGATTTGCTGGGCAGTTAACCCAGCGTCTACCCCGGTTCAGCTTGCAAACCGGGACGTTGTTACGGTGAACAAATCCAGCTAACCAACACTGAATCGGGTCACGCCGTTTACGCTGGCGGTGGCGTCGCGACTCCAGCGTGCAGAGCCCCAACAAACCCCCATTAAACCCCTGCGGGGAACCGGCGGTCTTTAACGGTCGGCGCCGCGACCACCAACGTCACGGCACTAACCCTAAAGTCTGTTGTGGTCGTCTTTAGCTCTCCAGAGACGACTGATCTATGCTTAAACCGGGGCCCATGGTGGTGGACAGGGTGATTTTCTGTAGATAGATACCCTTGGCTGATGCGGGTTTAATTTTTTTGAGATCCGCAATTAGCGCTTCCAGATTTGCTGTAATCGCGGCAGCGTCAAACGTAATACTGCCGACACCGCCGTGGATAATCCCATTTTTGTCCGCCCGAAAACGTATCTGGCCCGCCTTGGCATTTTTGACCGCAGTCACCACATCGGGCGTGACAGTACCCGTTTTGGGGTTGGGCATCAGGCCGCGCGGGCCGAGCACCTGACCGAGCTGACCCACGACGCGCATGGCATCCGGGCTGGCAATCACCACATCAAAATCCATCTTGCCGGCCTTGATTTCCGCAGCCAGGTCTTCCATACCGACCAGATCGGCACCCGCCGCTTTGGCGTCCTCCGCGCTGGCGCCCTGCGCAAATACGGCGACACGGACGGTTTTTCCGGTACCGTGGGGCAACGTGGTTGCACCGCGCACCGCCTGATCGGATTTGCGCGGGTCGATGCCCAAATTAACCGCCACATCGACGGTTTCGCTGAATTTGGTGGTGGCAACGGATTTGAGTAACTCCACCGCCTCGGAAATGCTGTACAGCTTGCCCGGCACAACTTTTTCCTGAATGGCGCGTTGGCGCTTTGACATTCTGGCCATGTTACACGCCCTCCACTTCGAGACCGGCACTGCGTGCACTGCCGGCAATAGTACGCACTGCGGCATCCAGATCCGATGCTGTCAGATCGGGCATTTTTTGTTGGGCGATCTCTTCCAGCTGCGCGCGTGTAACCTTGCCAACCTTCTCGGTGTTAGGTCTTCCGCTACCCTTGGCCACGCCCGCTGCCTTGAGCAGCAGCACTGCGGCCGGCGGCGTCTTCATAATAAAGGTGAAGCTGCGATCGCTGTACACGGTGATCACCACCGGTGTCGGCAAGCCCGGCTCAAGGTGCTGGGTCTGCGCGTTAAACGCCTTGCAGAACTCCATAATATTAACCCCGTGCTGCCCGAGGGCCGGCCCCACCGGGGGGCTCGGGTTGGCCTTCCCGGCCGCAACCTGTAACTTAATATACGCCTGTACTTTCTTTGCCATTGCTCATCTCCAAATGGGTATTAGCGCCTCGGGATCTGCGCACTGAACGCACGCTATCCGTCGCTGGCTCCCCGCACTGATCTACATCAGCGCACCTTAGTGATCAGGCTTTTTCGACCTGATTAAAATCCAGCTCAACCGGCGTCGAACGACCGAAAATCATAACGGCCACCCGCAGCCTGCTCTTGTCGTAATTCACTTCCTCAACCGCGCCGTTGAAATCGTTGAACGGGCCGTCGGTGACGCGCACCATTTCACCCGGTTCATATATGGTTTTCGGTTTAGGCTTGTCCTCGGAATCGTGCACCCGCTGTAGAATCGATTCCGCTTCGCGATCGGTAATCGGTGCCGGCTGGTCGGCTTTGCCGCCGATAAAGCCCAGTACCCGCGGCGTTTCCTTGACCAGGTGCCAGGACTCGTCGGTCAACTCCATCTGCACCAGCACGTACCCGGGGAAAAATTTGCGCTCGCTTTTGCGTTTCTGGCCGCTACGCATCTCAATCACTTCTTCGGTGGGCACCAGAATATCGCCGAACTGATCCTGCATCTCCATGCGCGCAATGCGCTCCTGAAGCGCAGCCGCTACCTTTTTCTCGTAGCCAGAATAGGCGTGTACCACATACCAACGCTTCGCCATCGCCCTCTCCTAACCGATAATTCCGGCTGCAATCCAGCCAAACAGGGCATCGAGCCCCCACAGTATCAGCGCCATCACAAAAATAAAGCCGACCACTACCAGCGTCGTCTGATTGCGCTCGCTGCGGGTAGGCCATACCACCCGGCCCACTTCAACTTTCGCTCCCTTTGCCAGACTCCAGACCGCTGCGCCTTTCGCGGTGCCCATGGCAATCACCACCGCCACCGCCGCCAGCACAATCAGTCCGATCGCCCGATACAAAATTGGTTCGGCGCCGTAGTAATAATTACCGTAAATGCCGCCGCCCACCACCAAGGTTACGAGCAGCCACTTCGGCGTATCGAAACGATAGGACTTCTCTTCCGCCGCTGCACTCATACTACTGTCTCACCTGTCGACCTGTGGTCACGCCTGATCTGGCAGGCCAGGAGGGACTCGAACCCCCAACCCCCGGTTTTGGAGACCGGTGCTCTACCAATTGAACTACTGGCCTGGAATCAAAAACCCGGTTTTGCAGTCGCTCCAATAAAACCCCGATATAAACAGGCGGTTTCACCCTGGCAACCGACACCCAACACCTTATCGAACCCGACAATCAGGCCGAGACATTCCATCGACGCCTCGGCCTCGCAATGCCAAACTGCGTTACGCAATAATCTTGGCTACCACACCCGCACCCACCGTGCGTCCGCCTTCGCGAATCGCAAAGCGCAGACCTTCTTCCATCGCTATCGGCGCTATCAACGTGACCGTCATCTGGATGTTGTCACCCGGCATCACCATCTC
>JBFJKD010000228.1:0-4029 GCA_041635095.1 Porticoccaceae bacterium | reverse complement strand
GAGATTGCCCGCCACCATGGCAAACAAATAGGCCGGTTTTTTAAACGGATCGTGCCAGGTAACCCAGTGCCGGCCGTCGGGCAGATCGCCACTGGCCTGCGCGTTGCCATTCGCGAGAAGTACCGGATACCGGCCCTTATCCGCAACGATAGTGGTGGTGAACTCGGACATCACATCCGGCCGGTCGAGATAATAGGTAATCTTGCGAAAACCCTCCGCCTCGCATTGGGTACAATACATGCCGCGAGACCGGTACAGCCCTTCCAGCGACGTATTGTCCTGGGGAGTTATCGTCACCGTGGACGTCAACTCAAAAACATCTGGAACCCGATAGAGAGTCAGCGTCTCCCCGGCAAAGGTGTACTCGTGCTCGGCGAGCACACGGCCATCGATTGCCAACGCCAGCAACGTGAGTTGCGCACCCTGCAACACCATATCGGTAACTGTTTTTTCTACGGCCGGGTTGCGCCGCACACTTAATCGCGCTTCTACCTGTGTGTGTTCCTCGCCAAGCTCAATGGTGAGCGCCGTCGTAGCAATCAAAAACTGTGGCGGGCAATAATCCCGTAAATAAACTGTGGCGGGCTGAGAATCGGCTTCCGTCATTTTGCTACTTCCTTAAAACTGTTTGCTACGCAATCGTTACCATTATCACAGGGTCACATCGAGGCGATACGCGGTGTATTTGCGTAAATTAATGACGCCCGTGTCGAGTATCAGATATTGGCCTTTAATACCCAACAGGGTACCTTCCACCAGCGGTTGTTTATCCAGATTCAAACTGGTTACTTTGCGCGGATATTCAAGAACAGGATACTTAATATCAAGGGGCTTATGGTCGACTAGTTTTTGCACGGCGGCCAGACCGAAACGGTTATCCAGCTCCTGCAATTGCGCGGCGCAACGGGTAAACAAATTGTCGCGAACGCCGGGCAGATCCACTTCCTCCGGCGAACCTTTCAACATGGCTCGCCAGTTAGTTTTATCCGCCACGTGCTGACGAAAAATATCTTCCACCAGGCCGGACTGATAACGGGTCTGTACTCGCGCGATGGGCAAGGCCTGTGCAGCGCCCTGATCGATCCAGCGCGTAGGTATCTGGCTGGCGCGAGTAATACCCACCTTGATGCCGGACGAGTTGGCCAGATACACCACGTGGTCGGTCATGCAGTACTGCTCGCCCCAGCCCGGTTCGCGACAGGTACCCTGCGCATAATGACATTTTTCCGGACTCATGATGCAGCTGTCGCAGCGGGCCAGCGCTTGGAAACAGGGATAACAGTAGCCCTGGCTGAAACTTTTACTACTGCGCCGACCGCAGTGGGTGCAGCGAATTTCTCCGCGATACTGAAGGCGTATCGTGTTGCCGAGGTGTTGGTTGAGCGCTACGCGCTGCTCGTCCAACACCAACTCGTAACGCACCGGAGCCCCGTGCTCAACGGCCATTTTGTCGAGATGCCCACTATAAGTTACGCCCATACTCAATGACGCCACTGCAGCGGTTGCCCGGCGCCAGCATTTTCGCCGACCGCTTGCGCGCCATCATCGGCCCTTATCGCGCTTGCGCCGCCAGCCGCGCTCTTAACCTTAGGTGGAAGATAACCCACCCGCGCACTTTCTGGTTTGTGTTCGGCGTCGTAGGCGATCACTGCCTGCAAGCACAGCGCCCGTTGTTCCGCAGTTAAGCGCTTACCATCGGGCCAGCGCCCCAGTTCCACCGCGCGACACAGGTTGGCGTAGATCTGAGGCGTCAGCGCGCTGAGTAATTTATGTAAATCCATAGGTCCGTCCAGAAGAATAAAGCGAGCCGCAACAATCGCTCAGGTACGCCGCGGCGTGTCCCTGGCAGATAGCGCGCCACACACCAGGCCAACGACCAGACCCACGACGTGTGCCCCATTGGCGATACTGCCGGGAATAAAAAAATCGACGATGCCCACCAGACACAGCAATAGCCACACCAACATCAATACAACAATGCCTCTGGGCAATGCCAGAGCCGGATGCGGTGCCAATTGCTGGCGTATCCAGATATAGCCCAGCAGTCCGTAAATCACTCCAGACAATCCGCCAAACAGGGATGGCCCAGACCACAGGTACTGCCCCACATTAGCTCCGACCGCCAGCACCACAAACACCAGCAAAAAACGTCGACTACCCTCAACTAATTCCAGCCGTCGCCCGAATTCCCATAGCCACAGCGCGTTAAATACCAGGTGAAAAAGGCCGAAGTGCAAAAACGTCGGCGCGAGTACCCGCCAGTATTCGCCGCGCTGATAGGTTTCTTTCAGGCTGACGAAGTCAAGCGTGGTTACGTCAACCTCTACGAAATCCTGAAAAGTCAGCCAGTGTAACCATTCGGGGACCCAACGCACCACAAGGGCACCGACAATTGCCAGTATCAGCCCCGCAAACACCACTGGGAATCGGGTTGCGAGACCTGCCATAGTCGACGCCGCAGCGGAACCAGGGGAGCCGGCCAAGTCCGCTTCCACCTCGGTTTGTAATAACGACAGTACTGTGGCCGTATCCCGTTCGTTCGTCAGCCACAGCACCTGTTCCTCGCCCTCCACCGCCAATCGACAGGGAATTGCACGACGCTCAATTTCCCGCAACAGGGGCTGTAAATCTCGCTCCAGGGGAAACCCGGCGACTCGCGTCCAGTTAAGGTTATCGGCCATCGTGGAATCAGCCAGGCTCTTCGTCGCGCGACGAGTCGAGACGACTACCCCAGCCAAGTTTCGAGCGACACACTTCGTAAAAATTATGATCCGCTGGGTGAATCAAACGCAGTGCGGGTGCCAATTTGCAAATGCGAATAATATCTCCCGGCTCCGTAATAATCTCCTGCTGGCCGTCACAGGTGACCCGTGGGTGCAGTTCGTTGCGGGTACCGACACGCACCTCCACTTCGCTATCACCACTGATAACGATGGGGCGGCTGGTGAGGGTGTGCGGATTCATCGGCACCAGCACGATGGCATCCAGTTTAGGATGCATAATCGGCCCCCCGGCAGACAGCGCATAGGCAGTCGAACCGGTCGGAGTGGACACAATCAGGCCATCGGAACGCTGGCTATAGACAAATTCACCGTCGATATAGAGCTCAAATTCCATCATGCGCAACGACTGACCGGGGTGCAGCACCACATCGTTCAGGGCGATACCACGACCAATTGCAGCGCCATTTCGGGTCACCAGCATCTCCAACAAAAATCGCTCGGTAACCCGATAATCGCCATCCAGCACCCGCGCCACCCGGGTTTCCATATCGTCCGGCAGAATGTCGGTCAAAAACCCCAGTCGCCCCCGGTTTACCCCAAGTAGTGGCACCCCATAGTCCACTAGATCCCTTGCGCCGCTCAACATACTGCCGTCGCCGCCCACCACAATCACCAGGTCGACGTCTTTGGCAAAGTCACCGTCCTCGCTAACTGTCACCTCGGCATGGTTCAACAGCGCCGCAGTGTTGGGTTCGAGTACCACCGTTACGCCACGCCCGTGCAAAAAGTCCACCAGATGTGCGAGACTGCCCAGCACCTGGGGATGCTGCAGGCGAGCGAGAACTCCGACGCGTTGAAAATATGCCATTGGTTGTACCGCAAAATCGACTAACCGCCGATTATACACAAGCCATGCGCCACGGTGATGGCTGCGCGCACACTCACCAATTTGAATAAAAATGTAGCCTTTTTCCCCAAACGGCGTTGCTGATAACGCGCTACTTCGGTATTACTCTGGGGCGATACTGAGCGGCACATAAATTGCGCGGCAAACATGCAAATCAGATGACAGACTAGATTGAGGACTACAGGATAAGCTTGGAGGGGCTGCAAATGGCGGACCGGACGGGACTCGAACCCGCGACCTCCGGCGTGACAGGCCGGCATTCTAACCAGCTGAACTACCGGTCCGTTGTTACATTAAAAAACTAAACTGAATCTGTGTTACCTGTCTCGCCAGGTGCACGTTGCGCTCGCGCAATGAAACTCTTGCGCGCTACAGCGGAAGATGGTGGGTGGTACAGGG
>JBFJKD010000227.1:0-4035 GCA_041635095.1 Porticoccaceae bacterium | reverse complement strand
CGTCACTTCTCCCTGAGAATCGGTACCGGTGGTGATGGCGTTCACCGAATACAGTTTCAGTTCGGTGTGACTTTGCGCCACTTTTTCAATGGCGCGAAATACCGCATCTACCGGGCCATCACCTTCTGCCGCAACGGTGTGATCGTTGCCGTGAGTGCGCAACGTTATTTCCGCGTGGGGGGCACGTCCGGTTTTGGAGGACACGTCCAGTGACACGAGGGAGTAATTTTCCTCGGCCTCACCCATCTGCACTTCCGTTACCAATGCCTGCAGATCTTCGTCGTAAATTTCGCGCTTCTTATCCGCGAGCTCCTTGAAACGCATGAACGCCCGGTTCATGTCCGCCTTGTTGTCAAACGGAATGCCCAGTTCGGCGAGACGCGCCGCAAACGCAGCGCGACCAGACAATTTACCCAACACCAGACGGTTCGTATTCCAGCCCACATCCTGAGCCTTCATGATTTCGTAGGTTTCCCGGTACTTGAGCACCCCGTCCTGATGAATACCGGATTCGTGGGCAAACGCATTGGCGCCAACTACAGCCTTGTTCGGTTGCACCGGAAAACCGGTGATCGTTGAGACCAGACGGGATACAGATACGATTTGTGTAGTATCCACGCCCGTTTCCACCGGGTAGACATCCTTGCGTGTGCGCACCGCCATCACGATTTCTTCGAGGGACGCGTTGCCAGCCCGTTCTCCCAATCCATTGATCGTACATTCGACCTGCCGCGCGCCGTGCATCACGGCCGATAACGAATTCGCCACCGCAAGACCCAGGTCGTTGTGACAGTGCACTGAGAATATCGCTTTGTCCGAATTGGGAACCGCCGCGATAAGACGACCGATCATGGCGCCGTACTCACCCGGTTCGCCGTAACCGACCGTGTCCGGCACGTTGATGGTGCGCGCACCGGCGTTAATGACCGCCTCAATCACACGACACATAAAATCAAACTCGGAGCGACTGCCATCCTCGAGGGAAAATTCCACATCGTCGACAAAGTTGCGCGCCAGTTTGACCGCACCGATCGACTGCTCCAGCACCTGTTCCGGTGTCATTTGCAATTTGTATTTCATATGAATCGGCGACGTAGCGATAAAGGTGTGTATGCGGGCGGCATTCGCGCCAGCCAAAGCCTCGGCTGCACGCTCAATATCGGCATGTGTAGTACGCGCCAAACTGCACACAATACTGTCCTTGATCGTCTGGGCAATGCTTTTCACCGCCTCAAAATCACCCTGGCTGGAGGTGGCAAACCCCGCTTCGATAACATCCACCCGCAATTTTTCCAGCGCCTTGGCAATGCGTAATTTTTCTTCTTTGGTCATCGCAGCGCCCGGACTTTGTTCGCCGTCGCGCAAGGTAGTGTCGAAAATTATCAACCGTTCTTTGTTCATGGTATTTCTCCCGATGACTCCGAGCGACTCGGAATCAGACTAATACGGATTCTCCTCGGTGAGAGGGGTGTTTGCAAAACTATTTTAAATTTTGGTGAATCGGTTGTATGCCCCTCAGGGCAGCAGCACCAGCAGGCGAATAGCAGACAGCATCGGCAACAGGCGTTGCCGGCGGGGAAGGGATATGGCTGTCGTGCGGTACATTGTGCAGTCGTTATCCAGTCGTGGTCATTGAGTCACAAACCTCATTCAACCAGATTTCATCACCACTGCCAAGCCCTGATTTATTGCGCGCCTTCGCGGCGCTGCCGAATTTTTTCCCAAAGCCACTGGGCCGGGGCGGAAGCGGTATACAACAAGCCCATTATCAGCAATACCCGCGGCGGGTCGATGGAGATGATCACCAGCACCAGTACTATCGAGAGAATGGTGATAAACGGCACGCGCCCCTTGAGATCAAAACCTTTGATGCTGCGGTAATGGATACTGGTTACCATCAGCAAGCCGGCCAGCGCGGTAACCAGTGCGGCGGTGTACGCCAGAACGCGGGTCGGCTCGGCATCGTAGCCGCACCACACCATGGCCGCCACCAGACCCGCCGCAGACGGACTTGCCAGCCCAACGAAATATTTGGGATCGGCCTGCTCCACCTGAATATTAAACCGCGCCAGTCGTAGTGCGGCACAGGAGGCGTACACGAACGCGGCCGCCCATCCCAGTTTGCCGAGGGTAAACAACATCCAGCTAAATGCCACCACCGCGGGGGCTACGCCGAAAGAAACCATGTCGGACAGGCTGTCGTACTGCACGCCAAACGCGCTTTGAGTATTGGTTAGACGCGCCACCGTGCCGTCGAGTCCATCGAACAACATGGCCACAAAGATAGCCACAGCCGCGGCCTCAAACTTGCCATTCATGGCCGACAAAATGGCATAAAATCCACCAAATAGCGCGCCGGTAGTCAGCAGGTTCGGTAGTAGATAAATGCCCCGCCGACGGTGTACCACCGGGCTGGTTACACTGCTTTCGCCTGCGGACACACTACCGTCTTCGAGCTCGTCAGTTGCGGGTGATTCGCTGTCCCTGGAAAAATCCTGATCCGGCATACCTGTTTTACCCCTCGACCACAACGGTCGGTGACAACGCTACAGATGGCACTTTAGCAAAGTATCCCGCTTATCGACGAGGGTAGTGAGCCGGCGACCAACTTCCCCTACCCCCGCGAACCACATAGATCAGTTACGGGAACCAAAGATCAGTTACGAGCTTTATCGATCAGTTTGTTTTTGCCGATCCACGGCATCATGCCCCGTAATTTGGCGCCCACTTCCTCAATTTGATGTTCCTGGGCGTGTCGACGACGGGCTTTCAATACCGGGTTGCCAGCCTGATTGTCCAGAATAAACTCGCGGGCGAATTTACCGGTCTGAATATCTTCCAGTACGCGTTTCATTTCTTTTTTGGTTTCGTCGGTAATAATGCGCGAACCGCTGGCATAGTCGCCATACTCAGCCGTATTGGAGATCGAGTAACGCATATCCGCAATACCGCCCTGATACATCAAATCGACAATCAATTTCAGTTCATGCAGACATTCAAAGTACGCCATTTCCGGCGCGTAGCCCGCTTCAACCAACGTTTCAAACCCGGCCTGCACGAGCGCCGAGGCACCCCCGCACAACACCGCCTGTTCGCCGAACAAATCTGTTTCGGTTTCCTCGCGGAAATTCGTTTCAATAATTCCCGAGCGCCCGCCACCGTTAGCAGAGGCGTAAGACAGCGCGATGTCCCGCGCCTGACCCGAGGCGTCCTGATAGATGGCGATCAGGGACGGCACCCCGCCACCTTCCGTATAGGTGCTACGTACGGTATGGCCCGGGCCTTTAGGGGCGATCATAATGACATCGAGATCTTTTCGCGGCTCAATCAGCTGAAAATGGATATTGAAGCCGTGTGCAAATGCCAGAGCGGCCCCCTGCTTGAGATTCGGTTCCACGTCCTTGTAGTAAATATTTTTCTGGTGCTCGTCGGGCGCCAGCAGCATCACCACATCCGCGCCGGCAACCGCGCTGGCCACCTCCGCCACCTTGAGTCCCGCGCCCTCGGCTTTGGCCCAGGAGGGGGAACCCTTGCGCAGTGCAACCACGACATTTTCCACACCGGAATCGCGCAAATTCAGGGCGTGAGCGTGCCCCTGGGAGCCGTATCCGACAATGGCAACTTTTTTGCCGCGCACAATGGAGAGGTCACAATCTTTGTCGTAATACACTTGCATAATTTTCTACCTGAGTTGAGATTAAATTAACGAAATACCCTGATTACCCGTTGCGCACATCACAGGCGCAAAGATTTTTCACCGCGTGCAATACCCGAAACACCGGAGCGCACCACTTCAAGAATGGCCGCGTCACCCATCGACTCGATAAAGGCGTCAAGTTTATCACTATTGCCAGAAATCTGAACGACGTAAGTGCCCGGGGTAACGTCGACGATCTGCCCACGAAAGATATCTACACAGCGCTTGATTTCCGCGCGCTGGGAACCGGTCGCCTTGACTTTCAGCAACATCAATTCGCGCTCGATATGGGTGCCGTCGGTCAGGTCGATCACCTTCACCACGTCCACCAGTTTGTT
>JBFJKD010000226.1:0-4063 GCA_041635095.1 Porticoccaceae bacterium | reverse complement strand
GATTACCCCCTCACTACGCCCGGACCAACGTCTCGAAGAAGTGGCCGACGCGGCCGTGCGTAGCATGGGACCCCTGCGCCAACTGACCCTGTGGGCCAATCTCGGGGTGCTCCTGATCAGTCTGTTGTGCGGCGCCACCATTTATCTTGCCACGGTGCAACGCGTGCGCCGTCGAGCCCGGCTTGCAGGGCTACTGCGCGCGTTCGGAGCGCAGCGCAAGCAGCTGGTCTCGCGATTATTGGGCGCCGATATCATCGCCCTGCTACCGGTGACTGTGACGGGCATTGTGCTTGGTGTGGGAGCCATTACGCTCCTGCAATCTCTGCTCGCCGGAGGTGATCTGGTTAGCAACCGAACGCTCGCAGCCACTACCGGGGACTGGATGGCGATTATTTTTAGCCCATTATTACTGTGGCTCGCCTTCTCCTTGCCCCAGCTCATCGCCCTCACTCGGGTACCTGCCATGCAGGTGCTGCAACAGCGCGTTCGCCAGCGCACCTTGTCCGCCACACTGGCACTGCTTGGCGCGCTGAGTGCGCCGGTGGTACTCGCGGCATTGCTGACGCGCTCACTGGTAGATCTGGGACAGCTGCTCCTGATTCTCGCGGGGCTTGGCACCCTGCTGCCCGCCCTGCTGTGGCCGCTGTTGAAAGGTCTGGATCTCGCCAGTCAGCGTCTCGCATTGCCGACTCGTCTGGCGGTGCGCCGTCTCAGTCGTCGCCCGGCGTTGACGTTACCCCTGATGGCTACGCTGACACTGGCCATGGCGGTGCTGGCACTGGCGGGACAAACCGGGCATCAGTTACTGACGAGCTGGCGCGCGCAACTGCCCACCCAGGCACCCAACTATTTCGTGCTTAACCTGTTTGATCGGGATCGGGAGACCCTGCAACGGTGGATTGCGCAGCACAGCGCACAGCCCCAGGAACTGTACCCGGTTGTGCGCGGACGCTTGACAGAAATAAACCAGGTGCCGGTGCGCGAGGCAATTACCAAGGAAAGTAGCGGCGAACAGGAAGCCCTCAATCGGGATTTAATTCTCACCCAGACCACCCGGTTACCGAATGGCAACCGGGTGCACAGCGGCCAGTGGCACACGGCCGATGGCGTGCAAATGGCCGCTGGCGTGTCGGTGGAACAGGAGCTGGCGCAGAAACTTGGACTCAAGCTCGGCGACAAGTTGCAATTTGTCTCTAATCGCGGCGCATTCCACAGCACAGTAACCAGTGTGCGCGAGGTGGACTGGGAAACCTTCGCGCCCAATTTCTATTTTATTTTTTCACCTGGAAGTCTCGCCGATCAGGACATCACCTGGCTGACCAGTTTCTGGTTGCCCCCCGGCGACGGCGCACGGCTCGCACAACTGCTACACCAGCTACCACACATCACCCTGCTGGACATTAACGCGTTGCTGGATAAGGCCCAGGGCATCGTTGGTCAGGCCAGTCGCGCCGTGTTTCTGTTGGCAACGCTGTTAATGCTTGCGGCGCTGCTGGTGCTCACCACCGCACTGCTGGGGGGACGCGACCGCCGCGGTCGCGACTACGCACTGGCGCGCACCCTCGGCGCGCGGCACCGCTTACTGCAACGCACTACCTGGACGGAATTTTTAATCCTGGGCGGCGGTTCTGCTGTGTGCGCATTTGTCGCCGTTCAAGTGGCTCTCTACCCGTTGTCCGAGCGTTTATTTGCGGGCGAGCCGGCCTGGTCGGCGTGGCAGCTGTTGCCCCTGATCGCGGCACTGCTGGTGGTTTGCTGCGGCGTCATTGCCAGTCGCCCGGCACTTTATCGGCCCACCGCGAGTCTGCTACGGGAACAGGGTGATTAATTGCTCACCACGAGTCCGGTTAATACTCGCCGGTTGACGCCGCCTGGTAAGCGCTCTTGAGAACTCGCTCAATCGTCCGTCCGGTGCTACACTGGACGTGCTATTTCCACATTGTTCGGAAATGTGCTTTTTTAGACTGACAAGCTCCGAGCACCTGGGTCTAACGCCCTCAATGGCCATGAAACCGGTGCCGAGAATCTCACTTAAGGGATTCTAAGGGATGTGCGGGAAACTGCTCATCCTCCCGTATTTGGAAAGGTGTTTGTATGTTGCGAGACGAATTCGGGCGCGAATTCCATTACTTGCGCCTGTCCATCACCGACGTATGTAACTTTCGTTGCAACTACTGCCTGCCCGACGGCTATCAGGGCAAGCCCGGTCCCAGCTTTTTATCCCTTGCAGAAATTCGCCGTCTGGTCGCCGCATTTGCAGCCACTGGCACCCGCAAAATTCGTATTACCGGAGGCGAACCCTCGGTGCGTCGCGACCTTCCCGAAATCATTGCCGCAGTCAAAAATACCGCGGGCGTAGATAAAGTGGTTATCACCACCAACGGCTACAAACTCCCGGAGCGCATTGACCTCTGGGCAGCGGCCGGACTGGATGGTATCAATCTCAGCATGGACAGCCTCGACCCGGCTATATTTCAGGCCATAACCGGTCACGAACGCTTACAGGAACTGCTCGACGGCCTGGATCGCGCGCTACAACTGGGGATTACCAACGCCAAGATCAATACGGTCTTGATGCGGGGCTTTAACGATAATCAGCTGGAGCGCTTTCTCGCCTGGTTGCAGCACAAACCTGTCACCCTCCGTTTTATCGAACTGATGCAAACTGGTGACAATGCGGAGTTTTATCAACAACACCATCTGTCCGGTGAAACCATCAAAACCACATTGCTGGCGCGGGGCTGGCAAGCCACCCCGCGTGCGCCGGATGCGGGGCCGGCCCAGGAGTTTTACCACTCCGACTATCGCGGCAAAGTAGGTTTAATCATGCCCTACAGCAAGAATTTCTGCTCCACCTGCAACCGCCTGCGGGTCAGCGCGACCGGCAAACTACACCTGTGCCTGTTCTCCGATAACGGTATCGACCTGCGCCATTTATTACAGCGTGACGATCAAAAAGACGCCCTGGTGCTTTTTTTACATGAACAGCTTACGGGCAAACAGGTCAGCCACTACTTGCACGATGGCTACAGCGGCGGCACGCGCCACCTGTCGATGCTTGGGGGCTAACCGACCAGCGCAGCTAAACGTTGGAGATTTTCACCATGGTTAAAAATTATTCCGCAAATTTTCAAGCCTTGAACATTGTCGTGCTCACCGTATCCGACAGCCGCGACGAGACCACGGATACGTCGGGCCAACTGCTGGTGAAAAGCCTTCGAGATGCAGGACACGTATTGGCCAGCAAAGTTATTGTGCGCGACGATCTGTATGCCATTCGCGCACTGGTTGCCAACTGGATTGCCTCCGATGACGTCCAGGTGGTGTTGATTACTGGCGGCACCGGCTTCACGGGTCGCGACTCCACGCCCCAGGCAGTGGCGCCGTTATTCGACACCACCATTGACGGTTACGGCGAACTGTTCCGCCAGTTGTCCTATACCGATATTGGTTCGTCCACCGTGCAGTCCCGCGCCGTCGCTGGTCTGGCCAACGGCACTATCGTGTTCTGTATGCCAGGCTCCACCAATGCCTGCCGCACTGCCTGGAACGGCATTATTCGCGAGCAACTGGATGCCAGTCATAAGCCCTGCAACTTTGTCGCGCAGCTTAAAACTACCAACGTTGCACAGTGCAGCACCCGGGCGGTGCCATGACTAAGCTCAGCCATGTTAACGCCGCCGGCGAGGCCAATATGGTGGATATCAGCGGCAAGGCGATCACTACACGCTCCGCTGTCGCGCAGGGGTTTGTAGTGATGCAACCTGCCACCCTGGCGCTGATTCGCGACGGCGGCCACCACAAGGGCGATGTACTTGCCGCTGCGCGCATTGCCGGTATTCAGGGCGCCAAGCGCTGCGCGGATTTAATTCCCCTGTGCCATCCGCTGATGCTGTCAAAGGTGCAGGTGCAATTTGAATTGCAGCCTGACCGCCAGCGTATTCGCATCGCCGCGTTGTGCAAGCTGGACGGCAAAACCGGTGTGGAAATGGAGGCACTAACCGCCGTCTCGGTGGCTGCTCTGACGCTATTTGACATGTGCAAGGCCGTCGATCCCGCCATG
>JBFJKD010000225.1:0-4134 GCA_041635095.1 Porticoccaceae bacterium | reverse complement strand
GCCGGGCCAGATAGTGCCCCTCGGCCTTGCGCACCTCTGGCAGCAGGGTGTCTTCGTCCCCGTTGTCGAGGCCGGGGTCAAACGTCAGTACGCCCACATCGAGAAGCTGAGCCTCGGCGATTTGTGCCGTTTCCTGATCCAACGGTGTAAAGGTGGTGGACCTCACATTGGGGCCGCCGCAAGCGACCAGCAAGGTTAGCGATGCGAGCAAGGCCAGTGGTAACCGGCAGGACAAATGGGCCATTATCATCAATTCGCCTTCTGCTGATTTTTGTATTTACGGTATTCATCCCAGAGTTTTTCCCGCAACACCGGGTCTTTTTCCTGCATGGCCGCCTCGCGTATTTGGCGCGCGACTATATCATCGTCCTGTCCCCGTGGAATATCTTCGGGAATGTTGCCGCCGCTACCGGGCATGGTGCCTGCCCCCGCGCGCACTGTGCTGGTGCCGCGGCCAGTGGACTCGCCTTCAGCCCCGCTGCCGTCGCCCGCCGGTTCAGCGGGTGGGTTGCCGTTGGCTCCATCTGCGCTGAGGTCGCCCTCTTCAAATAAAGGTTGGTCGCCTAAAGGTTGGTCGCCGTCGGCGTCCCCATTGCCGTAGCCGTCGTCGTACCCGTCTCCGTCTCCATCGGTGTCACTGCCGCTACTGTTTTGAATCGCCTCGATTTGTGCTCCCTGTTCCAGAATCATGCCGTCAAATACAGCCAGGGATTCATCCAGTTGTGCGTCCAGCACTTCTGCCTGTTCGGCCTCGCTTGCCGGTGGCTCATCCGTCGATGACGATGGTGTAGAACCCGGTGCGCTCGCCGTACCGCCCCCATCCGCGTTGGATGTCTGCGCCGGGCTGCCAGTAGTTTGCGTGTTCGATGGGGGAGATTCGCTACCAGAGGATGACGTGGGCGTTGCGCCGGGAGCAGACGCGGTGGACTCCTGGGCGGGCGGTTGCGGCTGGGATTGCGATGCACTTTGGCAGCCGCCGAGGGTCAGCACTGCAATCGCAAACAAACATAGATAACGTAATAACATTGTGAATCCAATTAGTTTAGAGCGGGAATTCTAATCAACATACCCTGGGTGTCGGTAGCGACACCGTCCACAAAACGCGGTCTGAAGCGGGCTTTTTTAAGGCGCGATCTGACCGTGCGCCGCAGGATCACATCGTCTTCCGGTAGCGACCCCACCACTTCCACGTTGCTGGGGGTGCCGGCTTTCGAGACATCCAGTCTTGCTTCCACATAGGACTTTCCCGGGTTGGCCGCTTCGGCAGTTGCCGCACCATCCACCCAGATCGCTGGCAGTAGTTGTGGGGCGGAGAAAAACTGGTTGACCGCTTTTTCCGGCGTCGTCATTTGCCGCGCCAGGTTTAATGCCTGTGCGTAGGTGGCCAGCGCCGTTTCACGGCGGTTAAACAGCAAATACCAGTCCCCCAGTTCGGTATAGGCGCGAATTTTTTCTTCCACAGGGGCGGCGGGTTGCTGTTCCAAAATGGCTATTATTTGTTCGTAGGCAACGCGACCATTGCGATAGCTGCTACTGGTAAGAACCTCGCCGCGGGTGGGGAGTCCCGCGTTCAACGGTTCCGTGTTGAACCGGAAGCGCGAGTCGTAGGCCGAGCGCCAGTCATCCCCCTGGTGACCCGCGAGAAAGAAGCTGGTGAGCGCGGAGGTGCGCAACAGTTCGATACGACTGGCATAGGGTGTGGCGTTGGCTTCGGCAAGACCGAGGGCGGCGCTGTTGAGGGAATGGGACGTGGCCAGGTGGTCGAAAGCTGAATCATCGGGATCGAGGGTGTAGGCATTGAGGTGCCAGTGGCTGAGTTCGTTCAGCACCGGAATAAGACGCGGATCCTGTTCGCCCAGGCTTTTGACATGCAGCCACAACAGATGATGGTAATCGGCGGTGGTATCCTCGACGCGGTTCAGGGCGCGGTGACTGTCGATAATCGCCCGTAGCACCGGCGATTGCGCGAGACTGTAAATACCACTGTTGATGCGAATAATGTGCAGGGCGCGACGCAAGGTATCCAGCGCTTCCTGGTGTTGCTGGTTGTGCTGTAATGCCAGGCCCAGGTTGTAGAAACTTTCCGACAGGGTAGGGTTGTAGGGACTGAGTGCCTGCTCGGTCTGAATAGCCTGGTAAAATTTGTCCAGATCGGCCACTTTGCCCAGTGCTGGTTGTGCGCTTTCAATTACGTCGATCGAGGGGGGCAGGGCTTCGCTGGCGGGCTTTTCTGGACTCGCGGGGGGAATGGTTTGCGAGTCCGCAGTAGCAGCGCCGTTAGTCCCGTCAGCTGTCGCATGGTCAACCTCCCCGCCCAGCGCGATGCCGCTCAGCAGCGCCCCGAGCACCGCAAGGACAGTGTAAAACCGTGTTGTGTGAAAATTCCCCATATACGCCATCCGAATAGTCGCTGAAATGGCCGTCAATATCTTGCCCGGCGTCATGGTTGACTGGCGCCGTAATTGGAGCCTCGGTATGCGCAAATGTTCCCATAACCCATCGCTCATCATACGTTATCGTGGCCACGTTCATCACCTGACGAATATCGCACTACGTCTGGAAGACGTGGGGCGCAAGCGATCGCCCATGCGGGTTATTACCATAAACTACCCGCAATCGGCTGAGGCGCAATCCACTGGCAGGGCGGTGGCCTGTGGTGGGCGCTTGGGGCCGATACTCACCAACACCACTGCCTTGATTATTTGTTAAACTGCGCTACTGATTTTAATAGTAATAAGCCGCCATAATGGGTCGGGCTGGGAGAATAACAGGCAGTAGTATGAACCAAACCCTTAGACTAAGTGTGCTGGACCAGTCCCCGGTACACGATGACGGTGCGGAGTATTCCGGATTACACCGCACCGTGGAGTTGGCACAGGCTTGCGATGCCGCTGGTTATCACCGTTACTGGCTGGCGGAGCACCACGCCACGCCGGGCTACGCCAGCCCATGCCCGGAAATTATGATTGGTCAGGTAGCAGCGAAAACCGAACGCATCCGGGTAGGCAGTGGCGGCGTGATGCTGACCCACTACAGTCCGTTTAAAGTGGCGGAAACATTTCGGGCGCTGAACGCCTTCTATCCGGGGCGCATTGATCTGGGTATCGGGCGGGCGCCGGGCGGCAAGCCCATACTCACTCAGGCCCTGGCCGCGCCCCGGCAGCCTATTCCCCCAGACTATTACCCTCATCAGGCCCAGGAGTTGGTGGCGTACCTGACCAACAAGGTACCCCAGGACCATCCCTTTGCCGAAGCGTTGGTCAGCCCGCAGGATGGGGGGGCGCCAGATTTCTGGATGCTCGGTTCATCGGATGGCAGTGCAGAATTGTGTGGCCATCTCGGCATGGGGTTCGCGCTGGCGCTGTTTATCGGTAACCACGATCGACCGACGGAAATTATCGCCCGCTATCGGGCGGCTTTTCGTGCCAACGCCACATTCGAGCGGCCCCAGGCAATGATTGCGATCGCCGCCATTTGTGGCGACAATCGCGAACACGCCGAATGGATTGCCAGCAGTTACGTTTTCTGGAAAGTGCAGGCGTTTCGCCACGGCGTGGTGGATCCATTATGCGCGCCGGATGAAGCCCTGCGGCGGCGGGAAAAATTGTCGCCCTCCGATCGCGCCTACTACCAGGAAACCCTCGATACCATGGTACTTGGTGACCCCGAACAATGCGCTGAGCGCTTGCGCCGTATCGCCGCTACCTACGACGTAGACGAAGTGATGGTGGTTAACGTCACCCATTCGTTTGCCCCAAGGAAACTTTCCTATCAGCGCCTTGCTGCGGAATTTAAACTTGCCTGATGGGTCTGCCCGACAGCGTGCAGTAAACCCAATCACGTACACCACACTGGAGAAAGCATAATGAGTACACAGAACCCGGAACTCGGTTTGTCGATCAAAACCGGCGCGTTTAATACCAATTACCACGATATGGGTTCTGGCGAATCGGTGTTTCTGATCCACGGTTCCGGGGCGGGTGTTACCGCCTGGGCCAACTGGCGTCTGGTGATACCTGAGCTGGCGAAAGATTTCCGGGTGATCGCACCGGATATGGTGGGCTTTGGTTATACCGAGCGCCCCGCTGGGGTCCAGTACAACATGGATACCTGGGTGCAGCACGCCATCGACCT
>JBFJKD010000224.1:0-4158 GCA_041635095.1 Porticoccaceae bacterium | reverse complement strand
GGTCCACGTCTGTCTGTTCGCCCTTGTGGTTTTCCACGACAGGCACAGCGTAGGACAAATAGCCGCTCCAGTTGTCAGTCAGGGACAGGCGGATACCCGGTGCAAAATAAATTTTCGTGCCGCCGGAGTGCGTGTCGGCCACGCCGGCCACTTTATCCTTGCTGCGTGTTTCGCCATTTAATTCGAGCACCAGATCCCAACGTATTGCATTGCCATGCAGGGTTGAATGATGGTCGTGGTGTTGCGTGTGGCGTTTATGGGGTGCGCCCAACCGATAGGTCAGCGCGACATTGTAGGACAGCGCATTACCAATCTCCGCACGCTGCGCGCCGCCGTTGGTGGCGTGGTACAGCACATTGGCATGCAGATTTACTACAGTCAGTTGCCTGCTGGCCGCTACGCCAGCGAGGTAATCGAGAGAACCGGAGCCCGGCTGGAACTCTGTTTCAAAACGCTGCCCGCCGCTGTCTTTAATATCGGTCTTACCGGTCGGGGCCTTGATCCCGAACAGCAGGGCAACGTCGGTCTTGTCCCTAGCCACAACCTGGTACTGTCCGAGCAGGAGCAGATCGCCCAGCCCCGACGAGCCACCGTGGCGGTGCGCCTCGGCCACATCGTCCTCAATTTCTGCTTCATTGATGGAACGCCGCTCGATATAAGGTACTTGCAGGCTGGCAGTCAGGCGCTCGGTGATGCCATAGGCGAGGGAGACCGTGGTTTTCGTCAGGCGCTCCACGCTGTGCACGCCCTCGAGTCCATTTTCTGCGAAGCGGGTAAGTTCGTTGTTGCTAAACCCGTCGAAATTGGTCATCTCGGTGCGCAGTCCGCCAGTCCACTTACCCCCGGGGAGAACAGCTGCGGATACCGTGTTGATGGGCCCGGTGCTGTCGGCGCCAAATGCCATGGAAGGGTGGTCTGCTAAGGTTGTTGTACCCAGGGTTAAACCACTGACAACGAGTACCAGGCGGCCATAAAAAGACATGTTCATGTTGTGGTGAACTCCTTGTTAAAACGGTGCGGGTAAAACTTATGGATGGATCGTGCCAACCCTATGCACGCTGGTGCCGACGTGAAGCGGGCCAGTGTATGTGCGCGCGCATGCAATCCGCGGATACACAATCGGCCAACGCAGAGGTACCAACTGACAACCAGAATGCCGATCTGCTGCCGCGACGTCGGGAAGGTCGGTTGTTAAAAACTACTCACAGCTTGAGCGCGCGCAGATCTAGCTGCTTTTCGGCCATCGGCGGACACCAGAAATAAGCGCCGGTGAGCGGACGGGTAAAATTAAACAGTGCGTCGCTGACCCCATCTTCAATACCAACCATGCGCGAAAGCAGTGCTTCATAGGCGTCGAAGGATTTGCCAAATGCCACAAACACCAGCCCCGCTTGCTGGCCTTTGCTCCAGGGCATGGAGCGTCTTAGAATAAACGCTTGGGGATCGAAACTTTCCTGGGCGGTGCGTTTGACGTGGGCTGAGGTCGGCGCCGAAGCGAATTCTTCATTGTCACTTTTACGCCGACCGAAGGTGTCGTCCTGTGCCCGCGGGGACATGGCGTCGAAGGTGTCGAGATCGTGTAGCCACTGCTGCACTGCGACAAAGCTGCTGCCGTCAAGCCCCGGACCTGCGTCGGCGAGGATGGCGGCGGCAACGGCTTGCTGCCCGGTAGGGTTTTCCGTGCCGTCCTCGTATCCCGTTAAATCTTTGCCGCCCTGATACACAAAGGCATCCACGGTTTGCGACAGCAAAAAAGTAGGTGCGAGGGAGCGTAACAGGGCGCGACTGCGGTGCACCAGGTCGCCCTGGTCGTCGCCGCGCAACCAGCACCACAGGGCGGATGGCGTGGAGGGGATGTCAAAACCCGGGCCCGACAGGCGTGGGAACAGCCGCAACTGTCTAATCTCGCCGTCCAGGGCTTGCGTCAGAGCCTGGCCAATACCCACTACCAGGGTCGAGCCATCGGCAAGCTTTGCCAGTGCTTTAAGCGTCGCTCGGGGATCGGCGTTGGGTGCGAGATCAAACCAGTGGTAGCGGGACAAGCGCGGCACATCCGCCAGAATCCCCGATTGCGTGGCTGCGTTAGCGGTCGCCTGCTTTGCTTTGGTTCTTCCAGTGGACTTGCCGTTGGGCATGGGTTGCTCCGGTCAAGTATTCAGCGAGGGTGGTTCGGCATGAGTTTGCCAAGCAGTGTGCAGAGAATAACAGTGTGCGGAGAACAAAGTGCCGTAAAAAGCGCATGGTTTCAATCGGGAGTCCAGCCCGAGGGCCGCGAAACGACTGTTGTGAAGCGAGAGTCCAGGTCCAACTGTGCTAAAATTCGTGGCCTTTTCAGACGATTATTGGCCGTCGACCATGCACTGTCCCTTTTGCGGCAAAGATGACACCAAAGTAATCGACTCGCGCCTGGTTGCCGAGGGCGGCCAGGTGCGCCGCCGTCGCGAATGCGCGTCCTGCAAGGAGCGCTTTACCACTTATGAGTTGGCGGAGTTACTTATGCCGCGCGTTATCAAGCAGGATGGTACACGCGAACCCTTCGACGAAAACAAGCTGCGTTCCGGTTTGCACCGCGCACTGGAAAAACGCCCGGTAAGCGTCGAAGCGGTGGAAGCTTCCATTTCCCAGATCAAGCGCTTATTGCAGGGGACTGGTGAGCGGGAAATCCCGTCGCGCGTAATTGGCGAGCAGGTGATGGCGCAACTGCGCAAGCTGGACGAGGTGGCTTACGTGCGCTTTGCCTCCGTGTATCGCAGCTTTCAGGACTTGAATGAATTTCGCGCCGAGCTGGATCGTCTTGAAAAACAGGGGTTCCCCGAGGACGACAGATGAGCGGTAGCGATGCACATCGCCATATGGCGCGGGCTCTGCAACTGGCCAGAAACGGGTGGTATACCGCGCGACCCAATCCGCGGGTGGGATGTGTTATCGTGCGCGCCGAACAGGTGGTGGGCGAAGGCTGGCATAGCCGTGCGGGCGAGGCCCATGCCGAAATTAACGCGTTGTCTGCCGCGGGCGACATGGCGCGGGGTGCAACGGCCTATATCACCCTCGAGCCCTGTAATCACCAGGGGCGCACCGGACCCTGTTCCAGGGCCCTGATAGCGGCGGGGGTGAGTCGAGTAGTGTACGGGATGTGCGACCCCAACGACACCGCTGGCGGGGGCTTACAAACTCTGCGCGACGCCGGCGTCGAAGTTATCGGGCCGTTGCTGGAAGATCAGGCGGCAGCGCTTAATCCGGGATTTATTAAACGTTACCGCGAAAAATTGCCGAGAGTGACGCTCAAGGTGGCGATCAGTCTGGATGGCCGCACCGCTATGGCCGACGGCGCAAGTCGCTGGGTCACCGGACCGGAAGCGCGTCGGGATGTACAACGCTTGCGCGCCCAAAGCGCCGCGGTAATTACCGGCATTGGCACCGTGTTACAGGATAATCCCGCGTTTACGGTAAGAGCGTCTGAGCTGGATGTTCCCAATGCGGAAGAAGTGGCGCAATTGCAGCCGCTGCGAGTGGTTGTGGACAGCGCACTGCGCACCCATGCAGGCCTGCGTATTCTCGAACCGCCAGGTCCGGTGTTATTAGCCACCGCCCGAGCGCATGGGATGGCTCCGGTAGGAGCACATGTAGAAGTGTGTGCGTTGCCCGATGGCCACGGCAAGGTTGATTTGCACCGGTTGCTGGAGTTGCTGGCGAGCCGCGGCTGTAATGATGTGCTGGTAGAAGCGGGCGCTAAATTGAGCGGTGTTTTTTTGCTCTCCGGGCTGGTCGATGAAATTGTCGTATACATGGCGCCCAGGTTATTGGGCAGTCGCGCCATGCCTATGGCGCAGCTGCCTTTCGACGGGCTGGACGAGAGCATCCCGTTAACTATCACGGATATGCGCGCGGTCGGTAAGGACTGGCGCATCACCGCGCTACCGGGAAAACAGTAGATGTTTACAGGCATTATTGAAGGACTCGGAGTCGTCGCTGCGAGCGAGCGTCGCGCCGGGGATCTGCGGGTGCATATCGACACCGGCGAGCTGGATCTTGCGGACGTTACACTGGGTGACAGTATCGCGGTCAACGGTGTTTGCCTGACGGTGGTGGCATTGCCGGGCACGGGGTTTATTGCGGATGTGTCCGTGGAAACACTGGATTTGACCACCGTGGGCGCAT
>JBFJKD010000223.1:0-4178 GCA_041635095.1 Porticoccaceae bacterium | reverse complement strand
GGATCAAGGGTTGCAGGCATGGCGGCACCAGACACCAAACCGATCCGGGTTTTTCTACTTGACGATCACCGTAGCATTTTGTGGGGACTGGAAAAGCTGATCGAAAGCGCCACCCCCGCGATGCGGGTGGTGGGTAGCGCCACCAACTGTGGCGACGCCCTTAAACTGCTCGCCGGTGCCGCGCCTGACGTGATTCTGCTCGACATGGATCTCGGGGCTGAAAATGGACTGGACGCAATACCGCAGCTCATGGCGGAATCGGCGGCCAGGATACTGATACTGACCGGATTGCGCGACAAAACCCTGCTCGACCAGGCAGTGCTTGCCGGAGCATACGGCGTGGTCGAAAAAGAAGCGACAGCGGAAACCATACTCACTGCCATCGCCAGGGTGCACGAGGGGCAGCTATGGCTCGATCGCGCCACCACCGGCAGGATATTCGTCGAGTTCTCGCGCGCAGGTGCCGCGTCGGCCGCCGATCCCGAGCAGCAGGGCATCGCGACACTCACCAACCGCGAACGGGAAATCATCGCCGCCACCGTGACCCACGTCGGCGCGACCGCCAAGGTCATTGCAGCAGAACTGCTCATCAGCGAGCACACGCTGCGCAACCATCTGACGTCCATCTACGACAAACTCGGCGTCGTCAACAGGCTTGGCCTGTTCGCGTACGCGCACCAGCACGGCCTGGACACACTGTCCTCCTGACCTGGGCAATCGCCCGCTTTTCAAGCCCCACCCCCGTGTCCGCTCCCATGGCCGAATGAATGCAAGCAACGGTCAACACCTTGTCTATTGCCTCTCCCCCGGTGATCCATTCCCTGATTGTTACTGATCGCGGCCCCGCCAACATCACCAATCCCCGCCCCGCGCCCTCGCGTCATAGGAGGAACCTCCTATAAACGACGATCTTTTCCCGGTTGCTTCCTCCCCCCGAAAAAAGGCGTACCGTCCCATGCGCTGCGCCCCACGCCGGTATAGATTACACATCATGTCCGAAAACAAAAAACAGGGTCGAGAGCAACGAAAAGACGAACGGATCAATACTACCCTGCCAGTGAACCTGGACGGGGTGAGCGGGCTGACCCGGAATGTCAGTGCATCGGGGATTTTTTTCGAGACCGATGTGGCGTACGCGCCGAACAGCACCATTAACTTTGTGGTGGCGCTGGATACGTCCAGCGGCAAGATGCTGCTCAAGTGCCACGGCGAAATCGTCCGCGTCGAACCCCACGGCCAGCGGGTGGGAGTAGCGGTGAGGGTTATTGAATCGACCATGGCGGCATCGCACGAGCAGAAAACGGCATGATCGCCGCCGCGGTGGGGAACCAGGCTAATTCGGGTTCGGGACAGATTCGGGTTCGGGACAGAAATCCAGACAGGGGCTCTCGACAGGAGAGGATTCTAACCAGGGGACAACAGACGGCATAAACAACGGAAGGTTCTAGACCCGACAGAAAAGGCGACATCACATGAGAACGACAGGAAAACTTCAAGATGCTCGCCCGGGGCGGGCGGCACCAGGGATATACATACAGGATTCGGCCCAATCCAGGCCGATGATAGATAGCAATGACAGGAGCAACACTATGGACAGGCAACACACCACCGCGGCATTACCAACGCGCTCGCAACGCAATCTGTTTACCCGTTTTACCCGTGCGGACAGGCCCGCACGCAACGCCATGGGGCTGGTGCTGCTGGCGGCAGGTCTGCTGGTCGGCGGTCCGTTATTCGCGGGCAATCACACTTCCCCCCCCGCTAACGCCAAATGCGAAACGGGTATCACATTTACCACCAACCCAGCAGGCTGGTCGGTTCCTGCGGGTACGGATATTATCTTGAAAGAAGAGATCAAGGTGACGGCGGTCGGAGCTGGAAGCCAGGACTGCGGCCTTGCGGTCGGCCAATACGTCAACGCTGGCAACGCAAAAATCGCATCCGTTCAGCTTGGCGGGGCTGGACCCGCGAGAGCGTGCAACGATCTGGGGAAAAAATTCTGCTCGGTTGGTCAATCCATACTCGCGGGTAACGCCTGTTCGTCAAACGACGACTGTGTGACCGACCCCACGGGCAGCGGTCAATGCACCATGACCAACGCCTTCGCAGGCGGGAGTCAAATGGAGAATTCAACCGATGGCATCTTTGAACACACCGTCAACACCACGGGGCTGGCGGGTCAGACCCTCGGCTACCAGGCCGAATATAACGGTACGGGACAGTTCCTGGATGCCGCAATAATCTGCAACGATGTCATCGTTACGGGCGATACGGAACCCTGCTCGTCGGGAGCCACTATCACCATTGAAAAGACCGATGGCCCGGGCGTGGCGACAACTGGCGCACGCCACGAGTGGACTTATACGGTCACCGTGCATGCCTGCGAGGACCTCGCTGGCGTCACCGCACAGGGCGGTACCAACGGCTGGGCGCCTCTTGAGAGCAGGGATCCGATTTCCGCCTCAACAGATGACGGCAGCGTCGAAGTCCGCAACGCCAACAAGAAAGCGGAAGTTCTGCTCTGGACCATCGGCAATATGAACGCTGGCGATGAGGCGAAGCTTGATGTCACCCTTGCCGGCACCATCCCCAACAAAACGCCGGATTGCCAGCCCCGCTATCTCTCCGGTCCATGGTCCACGCGGTTCAGCACCGACGAGGGCGCGACATTCACCAAAAGCAGCTACACCGGGCGGGTCACCATTCTGGTTGACAGCAACGGTGATGATACCGACTGCAACTGATGGCCCTGTGTGACGCGGCGGTTTTCGCCGCCGCGTCACACAGCTTGTGTTTTCGCGCCAAAATCCCTCCACACACTCATCAACCCGCCAAAAATATAGTCCTCTGATCCCCCACGCGGCAGTGTTCACCGAACGGAATAATTCCGGGAACAGGTCTGGGGATAGTTCCGAGATAGTTCCGAGATAGTTCCGGGCTATTTTGATGTCGGTTCCGTCGCCGGGTGCGGATATTCTGGTGACGCATCGTTTGCCCTGTTCGTTGTCTGTGCTCGTCCACCATCCTGTGCTGGCCCACCGTATTGTTTGCCCCATATCGCGTTTTTCATTGCGTAAACGCCGCCCCGAACCATGGGGGCCGCGGCAGTTGCGCCAGATCAATTACCGCGAGGCCTCCTTGTGGCATCGTGTGCGGTGACAATTGGTGTTTTCTGAATTACGCGGCGGTCGTCTCCAAGCTATACTCAAACAGACGAAAGTTGCAAACGGGCTGGTGTCGACTAACTTTTTTGACAAGGATCCAGTGTGGAACTCAAACAGAGCAAGGTGCGCCGGTTATGGGCGTGGTTACGACGACCGAGTGCGGGTTTTGCGCTGGGGACACTCGTTCTCGCTGGTATTGCGGCAGGCGTTTTCGCCACGGCCAGCTTCAACGGCTTCGTGCACTACTCCAACAGTATGGACTTCTGTATTTCCTGCCACGAGATGCGCGATACGGTGTATCAGGAATACAAAAACACCTCCCACTTTGCCAACGCCAGCGGTGTACAGGCCACCTGCGCCGATTGCCATGTTCCCCGCAAATGGCTACCCAAAATGGAGCGCAAAATAAAGGCGACGTTCAAAGAAATTCCCAGCAAGATCATTGGTACGGTTAACACGCCAGAAAAGTTCGAGGCACACCGGCAACGCTTGGCCAATAACGTATGGGATGGCATGCGCGCCAACGATTCCCTGGAATGCCGCAATTGTCACAGCGTTGCGGCGATGCAACTGGCTCGTCAATCGCCATCAGCGCGCAAACAACACCAGGCGGCGCAAAATAACGGCGGTACCTGTATCGACTGCCATCAGGGCATTGCACATAAACTGCCTGGCGCCAACAAAGCAGATGAAAATGCCGACGACGATTATGCACTCTAATCCGATTTTTTTTGTGGTGCTCATGCAATTGCGCCGCACATTGCGCGGCCTGGTTACAGTGCCGATTGCCGTCCTCGCGGCGCTATGTGCCCCCGTGGCCGTCGCAGTCGATTGGCAGGCGGTACCGCCACAGGAATTGACGTTATTCCATCCGGGACAGGTATCGTGGGAATGGCTGCTGACGCCGACCGATCACCCCGGTGCCAGCGGCATTCGTGGAGGCAGTACCTGCCGCACCTGCCACGATGGACAGCAGGCAGACCTGGGTGCCTCACTGGCAAAAACAGACGGAGC
>JBFJKD010000222.1:0-4184 GCA_041635095.1 Porticoccaceae bacterium | reverse complement strand
CCGCTGGCACCGCTTACACGTACGGAAGCGGCCGCGCGATATAGCCCTCCGTCGGAAGCGACTCGTTCAATTGTCACCGGGTCGGATCAGTTGATTGACCATCGTATGGCGCATTTTCCCGAAGTGATCGATGCTTCGATAACTAACGCTGAACAATACACGTAAACTTTCCTGAACCGGTGGCCACAGGGGATACTTCGCAATATTAGCATCTGGCTGTTGTGTAACGCGACGAAGGCGTTTAGTCTTGCGGCGTGTAATTTATCGGCGCGACCTATGGGCAGTTCTGTCCGCACCCTGCCCATCGGACCCGAGCATTCAACAACATGGAACGACATGAAACAACAAACCAACTTGAAACAACAAATTCGCTTGATGTTACTGACATTGCTGTGTGGCACCGGACTGGCGGGACCGGCAACAGCTGAATCGTTCCTCTCCTGGAATAAATTCAGCGATGCTACCGTGCGCGCTGCCACAGCCCCAAGTACCTGGGCACCGCTCGCCGCTGCTGCGGTGGTTAGCGCTGGCGACTGGGATCATCAGTGGCAACGTTCCGCCAGTAAACACCAGTATTTATTCGGTGACGATGCCGAAGATACCAGCAACACGCTGGTGACTGCCAGCACGGTACTTTACGGGGTCAGCACATTGGCCGCCGCACCCGCCGGGCAAGGTTTCCAGGACTCGCTGGGCTGGAAAGCGCGCAACGCCGCCGTAATGTTGGCCGACAAAGCACTGATTGATGAGATCGTCGGCGAGTGGAAGGAAGTCTCCGGCCGCGACCGCCCGGATGGCATTGCGGACGATTCGTTGCCGTCCAAACACAACGCGACGGCGGCGGTGCAAAACACCCTGACGCGGCGCAACCTCGACTACATCGAGATGCACCCCCACCTGCGCACGCTGGCCAAAGCTGGCCTGTATGGCCTCGACGGCCTGACCGGGATTGCGCGTATGGAAGCGGACAAACACTACCCAACCGACGTGCTGGTGGGCATGGCCCTGGGCAATTTCATCGCCAATCTCAGTTACAATCTGTTCCTCGAAAGCGAAACGCCACAAACCTACAGTGTCGCCTTTGTCCCCACCACAGACAGCCTGATGGTAAGCACCCAGTTTGTATTTTAGGTAACCGCGCACCCAGCGCGCGTTGCGCGCTGTCCTTGCCAAGATTTAGCACCACCAGCACACCCTGCCGTCAATCTGGGTTAGCCCCTACTTGTTGATACTCAAGGACAGGGGCCTGCCTGTCCTTGCCATATACGTGCCACCGCTCGACCCTCGACCCTCGACGGGGTAAATGTTACAACTCAAGTATCTTTTTATAACCCGCGATTTCCACGTTAAAATCCGTCGTCTGGCGCAAATGATCGCGCATCCCTTCCAGGGCGTCAGGCTCCCCATGGACCAACTGAATGGCGGTGCCCGAGGCAAGTGCCGACTGTTTCAACCATTTTTCCAGATCTACATAATCGCCGTGGCCGGACAAGCCGTCGATAACTTCGATTCGCGCACGGTTAGGAATCCACTGGCCGTGAATTTTTACGTTTTCGACACCCTGTTGCATCTTGGCGCCGCGCGTGCCGCCAGCCTGATAGCCGGTGAACAGCACCGTGGTATGGTGATTGTTCAACAAGCGTTTCAGATGGTGCAGAATTCTGCCGCCGGTGACCATGCCACTGCCCGCAATAATAATATGTGGATAATGCACCTGGGCCAGCGCCTTGGATGCCTCCACCTCCCGTGTAAAGGTGATAGCGCCGCACATGGCTCGACACTGTTGGTCGTTGAGACGATGGTAATCGTTATAACGGCAATAAATATCCGATACGTCAATCGCCATCGGACTATCGAGATAAACCGGCATTTTGGGTATGCGTCTGTCCTGGATCAGCGTAGTCAGCATGTGTTGTACCGTCTGCGCGCGCCCAACGGCGAAACTTGGAATCAATAAAATGCCACCATTCTCGGCTGTGCTGGTGACAACCTCCGCCAGTTGTTCAAAGGGGTCGCGTTTGTCGTGGCGTCGATTACCGTAGGTAGATTCGAGCACCAATAAATCCAGTTCGGGCAAAGCAACCGGGGGGTGCATGAAAATATCGTCGGGACGACCGACGTCTCCGGAAAACCCGACACGCTTACCCTGCGCCTCAACAATAATACTGGCAGCGCCGAGAATATGCCCGGCGCTCTGATAGCGCACGGCGATATCACCCACCGCAATAGTTTCGTTAAATTCAATCGACTGAAATAATTCCATGCTCCGTTGCGCGATGGCGCGATCGTACAGCGGTTGCGGAATCGCATGCTTTCCGAGTTTGTGCCTGCGATAAAACTTGGCGTCCTCTTCCTGAATATGCCCACTATCAGCCAGTAAAATTGCGCATAACTCCGTGGTGGCGCGGTGCGTAAACACGGGCCCGCGAAATCCATTTTTGTAAAGCACCGGAATGTAACCTGAATGATCCAGGTGCGCATGGGTGAGCAATATTGCGTCGAGGGTTTTAATGTCGAAAGGAATTTCTTGCCAGTTGCGTTCGCGCAGCCATTTGTAACCTTGATACAAGCCGCAGTCCACCAGAACGCGGGTGGTCGACGTTTCGATCAGATACTTCGATCCAGTGACCGTCTCCGCGCCACCGAGAAAAGTTATTTTCATCCACTGTGCTCCACGCTGATTGGAATAAATTGGCGAATCGGTTCAATTAAACTATCCGTAAGGTCCACCACATTGGAGCTATGCGCAATAGAATTAGTCGTAATCAGCTGCTGCAAACCCCGTTGCATCAGCGTCTTGTCCACGCCTTCGGCAAAAATGCCGTGCACCCCCGCACAACTAATCCGCGCAATACCCTGCTGTTGCAACGCCTCCATACATTTGAGAATGGTCTGACCACTGGAGATAACATCGTCAATAATCACCGCCATGCGATCGCCGTATGGGGACAGATCGGGCAATGTGACCACCACGTCGCGATCCCCGTAGCGCCGCTTGGCACCGACCACAAAGGGGTGTCCACTGCGCCGCGCTAGCTCTGCAACCCATTGCTCGCTTTCCGCATCCGGCCCCACCAGCAGCAGGTTTGTTTGCCCCTTGAGCCAATCCGCCAGCGCGGGTGCGCCCTGCACGACGCGGGTCGGCACAGAATAAATTTCGTCCAACTCGTGGTAGCGGTGCAGGTGCGGATCCACCGTCACCAGCCAATCTATCTGTGCAGACAGCAAGTTAGCAAAAATACGCGAGGTAAGTGCTTCGCCCGCGACAAACCGCCGATCCTGGCGCATGTAACTTAAATAGGGTGCTACCAAACCGACTGAAGACGCGCCGAACTCCCGCAGCGTCGTCAGCAGGAAGGCCAGGGGCAAATATTTGCTATCGGGATGGGCTAATTCGGCGAGCACGATACAGGCCCGATCTTTAACCGGTGTATCCACGCGCAAATAGGATTCACCGTCTGGAAACGAGCGACGAGTTACAACACCTTCCTGTATGCCCATTTTTTGACATAGCGAAGGCACCAGCGGATGCGGTGACAACGCAAACATAACCGGCCCTGTTATCACAGGCCGACTCACACGCCGCCCCCAATCACGAATATGTCGCCATTGTTGCGATAATAGGCAAGCGCATATTCCAGCTCACCAGGGCTTTCGGCATACAGGGTAAACAACGCATCGCCCGCAACCACTGCGCTACCGCTATTAACGTGCAGGCGCAACCCGGCAGCGGAGTCCTGGGGTGCGCCGGCCAGTTTAGCCAGCCGTGCCAGCTTGCGATTGTCGATGGACTGGATAACGCCACTGAGTGTCGCCGTACGGGTTTCGCAATATTGCGCCTGGGGAAGTTGCTTCACTCCGCCCTGCGCCGCGATGATTCGTTCAAATTGTTTTAGCGCCGCACCACTGTCCAGTATATGTACAGCACTATCCATGGCTTTATGGAATCCGCCACCCTGCGCAAAATCCAGCAGATGTGCCGACAACAACAACGCGCGCTCGCGTAAATCCTGAGGGGCGCCCGGTGTACGATTGAGTACCGCCAAAATATCTCTGGCCTCTTCCACCGGCCCGATACCAGCCCCAATCGGGCGACTGCCGTCCGTGATAATACATTTAACCTGAATACCACAGGCCGTACCGACCTGGGTAAACAGCGTCGATAGGTGTTCCGCATCGGCGTG
>JBFJKD010000221.1:0-4187 GCA_041635095.1 Porticoccaceae bacterium | reverse complement strand
TTACCTTTATGTCGCACGGTATACCGATGACGGTTGTGTTGGGGATTGATCCGGGTTCGCGCCGCACCGGTTTTGGTGTCATCGACGTAGTGGGCGCCTCGCTGCGCTACATAGCCAGCGGCATTATTCGCTTACCTGAAAAAGCCGACCTGCCGGAACGTCTGGGTATCATCTTTCAGGGGGTGAGTGAGGTTATTACTACCTATTGTCCGCAGCAAATGGCCATCGAAGAGGCGTTCTTTGCCCGCGATCCGCGTGCTGCGTTGCGTCTCGGGCAGGCCCGCGGCGCCGCTATCGTGGCCGGGGTGAATGGACAGCTAACCATAGCGGAATACAGTGCGCGCACCGTCAAGCAGGCCGTGGTGGGTACTGGTGCTGCCAATAAGGAACAGGTTCAGCATATGGTCATGCGCCTGCTTAACTTACCCGCCGCGCCTTCAGAGGATGCCGCTGATGGGCTCGCGGTGGCGATTTGTCATGCGCATTCTGCGGGTCAGATGTCAATTCAGGGCAGCGGCAAGTTTGCTCGCGGCCGTAGACGGTAGTCACGCAACACAGGAGCGCCACGTGATAGGCAGAATTTGCGGTACCCTGCTGGAAAAAAAAGTACCTACGCTGCTGGTGGATGTACAGGGCCTGGCCTACGAAATTCAGGTTTCCCTGAACACGTTTTTTGAACTTCCCGACGAGGGCCAGCAGGTTCAGTTGGTCACCCATTTTTCGGTGCGAGAAGACGCACAGGTATTATTTGGTTTTAGCGCCGCGAATGAACGACAACTATTTCGCGCACTGATTAAGGTCAACGGGGTGGGGCCAAAAATGGCTCTGGCGATTTTATCCGGCGTCACCGTATCGGATTTCGTGCGCTGTGTACAAACCAATGACACCGCCGCACTGGTGCGGCTCCCGGGGGTCGGTAAGAAAACGGCGGAGCGCCTGTTGGTAGAAATGCGAGATCGACTTGCAGACTGGGAAACACCCCGCGCGGCCTTTAATCCCGATCGCCGGGTGCAGCCCGGGCGCGCCCAAATTGTCCAGGACGCCGAGAGCGCGCTAGTGTCCCTCGGTTACAAACATCAGGAAGCGGCACGTATGGTTAATGCCGCGCTACCGGAAGGCGACGGGATGCCGAGCAGCGAAACGCTGATCAGAATGGCATTGAAAAGTGTAGTGAAAAAGTAGTGTGCCAGCTATCCTAGCCCGGTCGCGCAGTTTTAACCCGTCAACCGTGTATTGATAATGATTGAAACAGATCGCCTGATAGCGCCCGATGCGAGTGAGTCCGAGGAGCGATTTGATCGCGCCATCCGCCCCCTCTACCTGGCCGAGTACATCGGCCAGCAGGCGGTGCGCGAACAAATGGATATCTTTATCCGCGCCGCCCGCCAACGTCGCGAGCCCCTCGATCACACTCTGATATTTGGGCCGCCGGGTCTGGGTAAGACCACGCTGGCACAAATTATTGCCAATGAAATGCAGGTGAAATTTAAGTCGACCTCCGGTCCGGTGCTGGAAAAGGCGGGGGATCTGGCCGCGCTGATGACCAATCTGGAGGCGGGCGATGTGCTGTTTATAGACGAGATCCATCGCCTTAGCCCGGTGGTGGAGGAAATCCTTTATCCCGCGATGGAAGACTATCAGCTGGATATTATGATCGGCGAAGGTCCGGCCGCGCGCTCGATTAAGATCGACCTGCCACCGTTTACCCTGGTGGGTGCCACCACGCGTGCGGGTCTGCTGACGTCGCCGTTGCGGGATCGATTTGGCATTGTGCAACGGCTGGAATTCTATTCGGTCGACGAACTGACGACGATTGTGACCCGTTCGGCCGCTATTCTCGGTGTTGAAATTGAAGCGCGCGGGGCGGTGGAAATTGCCCGTCGCTCGCGCGGCACCCCGCGGGTGGCTAATCGGTTGCTGCGACGGGTACGCGACTTTGCGGAGGTCGAGGGTAACGGCACGATCACCGATAGCGTGGCGGATAATGCACTCGATCGTCTTAAGGTGGATCGTTCCGGGTTCGATCAAATGGATCGACGTTTGTTGCGTGCGGTTATCGATAAATTCGATGGCGGTCCGGTGGGAGTCGACAGTCTGGCGGCCGCGCTCAGTGAAGAGCGGGGTACTGTGGAGGATGTGGTCGAACCCTACCTGATTCAACAGGGATATCTGATGCGTACTCCCCGTGGGCGCATGGTGACGCGCCTGGCCTACGAGCACTTTGGCTTACAGATGCCGGGTGAGGTCGTCCGTCAGCAGGCGCTGCTGGACACCACGAATACTGCGGATCCAAAAGAAAGATGAGCGAATTTCGCCTGCCCATCCGAGTGTATATCGAGGATACCGATGCGCAGGGTATCGTGTACTACGTCAACTACCTCAAGTACATGGAACGCGCCCGGTCCGAATGGTTGCGCAGCTTCGGGTTTGCCAGCCCGGCGTTTTGGGGTGATGACTTGATATTCGTCGTGCATTCGCTATCAATAAATTATAAAAAATCCGCGCGTCTGGACGATCAGGTAGTAGCTACTGCGCAGGGAACGGAGTATGGTCGCGCCTATTTTGTGGTGGATCAGACGGTGTGTCGCGGGACGGAACTGATGTGCGATGCGAGGGTCAAGGTGGCGTGCGTGAATCGCGCCACCATGCGCCCGGTGGCGATGCCGATGGCGATGCTCGAAAAAGTATTTATTAACGCTTAGCGCCAGTACGCGCAAGGTAAAATCGGTGGAGGAAAATAGTGACTGAGCAGTTGTCGTTATGGGAGCTGGTGGTCGGCGCCAGCCTGCCAGTACAAATGGTGATGCTGTTGTTGTTTGTCGCGTCGATTGTGTCCTGGGTCATGATCGTCCAACGTGGCTTGTATTTGCGCAATGCACGGGCGGGACTGCGCCGCTTTGAAAATACGTTCTGGTCAGGGGTTGACCTCAATGAACTGTACCGGGACGGTAGCGCGAGAGCCAAATCCAGTAACAGTATCGACGGTGTTGAAAACCTGTTTCGCTCTGGTTTTCGCGAATTCAATCGGTTGACACAGCAGGGCAACGCCGATCCGGAAGCGGTGATTGAAGGTACCGAACGGGCCATGCGTGTGGCTCTGTCCCGCGAAGAGGAAAAGCTCAATGCGCATCTGCCATTCCTGGCCAGCGTCGCGTCGGTTAGTCCCTATGTCGGCCTGTTTGGCACCGTGTGGGGCATCATGCAATCGTTCCGTGGCCTGGCCATGGTGCAGCAGGCCACGCTGGCTACCGTTGCGCCGGGGATTTCCGAAGCTCTGATCGCCACCGCGATGGGCTTGTTCGCAGCCATTCCGGCGGTGCTGGCCTATAACCGATACTCCGCGCACGCCGATGGCCTGTACAGTGCCTACGAAACCTTCGCGGAGGAATTTTCCAGTATTTTGCACCGGCGAGTACACAGCGACTGACCGCCATGACTAGACGAAAGCTCAAGCGCAAGCTGGTTGCGGAAATCAATGTCGTACCTTATATCGACGTCATGCTGGTGTTGCTGATTGTTTTTATGGTCACCGCGCCGCTACTGATGCAGGGCGTGAAGGTGGATCTTCCGCAAGCGCCAGCGGCACCCCTCGATGACAAGGACAAGGAGCCGCTGATCATATCGCTAATGGCGAATGGCACCTTTTTTATCGATCTGGGCAATGGTGAAAATGTCGAAGAACCACTCGCTGCAATTATCGACAAGGTGGGCAAGGTCCTGCGCCAGAAACCGGAAACCCCCGTGCTGGTGTGGGGCGACAAGAACGTGGGTTACGGCAAAGTCGTGGAGCTGATGGCGCAACTGCAAAATGCTGGAGCGCCGAGCGTCGGTCTGGTGACTGACCCCACGGGTCCGAGTCGCTAACGGGGCTATGGGCGCCGGCAGTCCTATGGGTAAAGTGTCCTCCTTCGGTACTGCAGTTCTGTGTAGTGCGGTGCTGCACGGTACGTTGCTGGTGCTGTTGATCTGGGGGTGGTCGCCCGAATATCGACCGCGCGATGTGGTGCAGCCCCGCTATATTCAGGCGTCGCTTTTGGCAGATGTCCCCAAGGCAAAACCGGTCGCAAAACCGGTTGCCCAGCCATCTCCGCCGCCGCCCAAGGTCGATCGCCAGAAAGAGCAACAGCAGCAACAGGAAGTCGCGCGCCAGGCGGAACAGAAACGCCAGCAGGACCAGCAACGCAAAC
>JBFJKD010000220.1:0-4210 GCA_041635095.1 Porticoccaceae bacterium | reverse complement strand
GTGTTGCACCGGCATGGCACAGCCATGATAAGTGCGATACAGCAGAAATTTTTCCAGTAGGTCCGCATCCCCCGCGACAAATCCGGAGCGTAGTCCTGGCAAGTTCGAGCGCTTGGAGAGACTGTGAAAGACTACGCAGCGCCGGAAATCTGTGCGGCCAAGTTCCGCGCAGGCCTGCAACAGCCCGGGTGGCGGCTGATTTTCGTCGTGGTAGATTTCCGAGTAACACTCATCGCTGGCGATCACAAAATCGTACTCGTCGGCGAGGGCAATTACTTTCTTCAGCGTAGGTAGATCGAGTACCGCTCCGGTAGGATTGCCGGGCGAGCACAAGTAGAGCAGCTGGCAGCGCCGCCAGGTGTCGGCGCTGACGCTATCGAAATCGGGGTGAAACTGGTTGTCCGCTATGCAGTCCAGAAACACCGGTTGTGCGCCCGCCATAATGGCCGCGCCTTCGTAGATCTGGTAAAAGGGGTTGGGCATCACCACCGTCGCCTGCGCACCGCGCTCAACGACCACCTGCGCGAAGGCAAACAGGGCTTCCCGTGTGCCATTGACGGGCAGGACGTGGCGTTCCGGGTCGATGGGCGTGGCGGTCATTTTAAAGCGCATTGTTAGCCAGGCGCAGATGGTGCGGCGCAACAGTGCCAGACCTCTGGTGGTAGGGTACGCGGAGAGGCTGGCGATTTCGCCCAGCAGTGCCTCAACTACGCGTGCGGGCGCCGGGTGCTGGGGCTCTCCGACCGCCAGGCTAATCCCCGGCAGTTGACCTGGGGGGGGCACATCGGTCAACAGACTGCGCAGCTTTTCAAACGGATAAGGCTGTAACCGGGTTAGATCTGGATTCATGTCTGGTCTCAATATGGAGTGTATACGGGCAAGCCGCTACGCCAGCCCGGCAAAAACAGGCACGTCACCCGCCCACGCTCAATGCAAAACTTTTAACTGTTGTAGTGGCGCGCTGATTTCTGCGTCCTGGCGATTGCGATCATCCAGCTCCTGGCAAATGGTGGCCTGCAATTTTTCGCAAACGATCGGGTCGCTAAGCGGTTGGTAATCGAGATCGGTAACATAGAAGGTATCTTCCACCCGCTCGCCGAGGGTTGCGATTTTGGCGCTGTGCAAATGCAATCCAAAGCGCATAAAAATTCGACCCAAATGAGCGAGCAGCCCTGGACGGTCGGGGGTGATAACTTCCAGCAGCGTGACGTTGGTGTCGATGTCATTACTCAAATACACGGCCGTTCCCATGGTCAACTGTTTCAGCTGGCGGGACGTGCGCCGTTGAATACTGAAGATGTCCGGCGTCGGATTGCGCAGTGCTTTACTCAGCGCGTTGCGCACCTGGGTCACCTGGTATTGATTAGCCCCAAACGGGTTGTTGCTGTCGTCCAGCACATAGAACATATCAAAGGTGTGATCACTGCTGGTTCTATTCAGGCGCGCATCCTGAATGTTCAGTCGCAGCTGGTCAAGCGCCGCTGCGGTAATTGGGAACACGTTGTTGAGCCCCGTGGTGTGTATAAAAATACGGGTGGCCGTGGCCTCTTCGACGCCAGCGTTTTCGATCAAAATGATCGGCTCTTCCGGGTTGTCTGCAGTGAGTACGGCATGGGTACAGCGCGCGATGACCGACGCTTTTTCCTGTAAAAAAAATTCTTCCCCGACGTCGCCCCACAGCGCTCGCGCCGCGCTATTTGAGATGCCCATCGGTACGAGCTGCTCGAGGGCTTCGTTGCGGGTGTTGGCCACCCATTCGCGTTTGTCTACAGGGTTTTCGAGCCCGCGCTGTAAGGCGGTGCGCGTTTCGAAATACAGCTGGCGCATCAGCGAGCCTTTCCAGTTGTTCCACAGCGTCGGATTGGTGGCGTTGATGTCGGCCACGGTCAGTGCATACAGGTAGTCGAGGTGTATTTGATCCCCCACTAGTCGCGCAAATTTGTGAATGACGTCGGGGTCCGAAATATCCTCCCGTTGCGACGTGCTGGACATCACCAGGTGATTTTCCACCAGCCACTTGAGGAGGCGGGTTTCCTGAGGGGATTGCCCATGGCGCTGGGCGAACGCAACCACGTCGACGGCCCCCAGCGTGGAATGATCGCCGCCGCGACCTTTGCCAATGTCGTGAAACAGGCCCGCAATAAATAGCAGTTCCGGTTTGGCCAATGTTTTGTAGATGTGCGACACCACCGGAAATTTTTCCGTGGCGTCCGCCCGATCAAAGCGTCGCATATTGCGAATTACTTGAATGGTGTGAGCATCCACGGGGTAAATATGAAACAGGTCGTGCTGCATCTGCCCGGTAATGCGACCAAATTCGGGCAGGTATTTACCGAGGATCCCATAGCGGGTCATGCGTTGTAGTTGGTCGGATAATTTTCCGGGACAGCGCAGGAGGCGCATAAACAGCGCAATATTGTCCGCATCGCTGCGAAAAGCGTCGTCGATAAGATGCCGATAGCGCTGTATCTGGCGGATGGTGGCGGAGCGTACGCCCTTAATCGCTTCATCCTCCCCCAGCAGCACAAATATTTCCAGCAGTGCCGAGGGGTGTTGCTCAAAAATGTGCTCGTGAACGGTTTCGATATGTTCGTCGCGCACCTGAAATCGGGGGTTGATGGTGCGCACTTTTCGCGCCTTGTTGTGGCGCAGAATCACTTCATCAAGATATTGCAGAAGCACGTCGTTCAGCTCGCGCATACTCAGCACGACCCGGTAGTAGCGCTGCATAAACTGCTCTACGGCGAGGCGTTCATCGTTGTCGCGGTAACCAAACTCCGTCGCCAGTTTACGCTGGTATTCAAACAGCAGTCGTTCCTCGGGTCGCCTGGCCAGTAAGTGCAACCCGTAGCGTACCCGCCATAAAAATTCCTCGCCCCGGCGCAGCATGTCGTATTCTTCATTGGTCAAAAAACCCTTCTCGATCAGTGCCGCGAGTGAATTTACCTGGAAATGACGTTTGGCAACCCAGTTGATCGTCTGAATATCTCGCAGTCCGCCGGGGGCCTCTTTGATATTAGGTTCGAGGTTGTACTCGGTATTGCCGTGTTTGCGATGGCGCTCCAGTTGTTCGTCCCACTTGGCGCGGAAAAATTGGTCGCTGCGCCAGATTTTGGCGGGTGCGGTTTTTTTTTCCATCAACGCGCGCAATGCGCCATTGCCAGCGAGGGTGCGACTTTCCATCAAATTAGTGGCAACGGTGATATCAGATCTGGCTTCCTGGGCGCACTGGGATACGGAGCGCACGCTGTGTCCGATAGTGAGCTGAATATCCCATAAAAAAGTAAAAAACCCTTCCAGGCTCTGCTGGTAGACGCGGTGGCGGTTGCTTTTGGTGAGCACCAACAGATCCACATCGGAATGGGGGTGTAATTCATTGCGACCGTAGCCG
Organism: Porticoccaceae bacterium; assembly: GCA_041635095.1. Taxonomy (GTDB): domain Bacteria; phylum Pseudomonadota; class Gammaproteobacteria; order Pseudomonadales; family Porticoccaceae; genus JBFJKD01. Next base: position 819 of record JBFJKD010000220.1, on the reverse strand, counting down.
CCGACTGCCAACAGGGCGATATGATTGTCCCATTGAAAGCGATTCCAGGCATGGCCGAGGATGCGGTCGACAAAGGCCGCTCGTTCGGTAACCAGCGTACGCACCTGCTCGCCCTGCTCGAAACGGGTGTCGAAATGGATGTTGGCGGCGCTAATCGCGTCTCTGAACACATCGAGGGCGCGCCCCGCCGCGAGATTGGTGAGAAATCGCTTTTCGTCAAAAAACAGTAGCGGCGCAAGCGTAATCGATTCGTTCATGACGGTCCGCTCAGGGTTGAATGGGTCGGTTGCAGAGTCTGTCTGCGCTGGCAGCGTTTATCTGGCGAAGGACTCCTCCGCGCGCGCGGTCAGCACTTCTACGCCGTTGGCTGTTACCGCAAGCGTGTGTTCCCACTGCGCGGACAGCCGCCCGTCACGGGTTTCGACGGTCCAGCCGTCGTTTTTCAGGCGCGTATGGTATTTGCCAGCGTTGATCATCGGTTCAATGGTAAACGTCATGCCCTCGCGCAGCACCATACCCGTTCCAGGTGTGCCGAAATGGACCACCTGCGGCTCTTCGTGAAACTCGGTGCCGATGCCGTGACCGCAATAATCGCGCACCACCGAGTAGTAATTAGCCTCCGCATAGCGCTGGATCACGTGACCAATATCGCCCAGGCGACAGCCGGGTTTGACAATTTCGATACCTTTGTACAGGCATTCCTGCGCGACCTTTACCAAACGTCTGGCGTGCTCGGGGGCGTCGCCCACAAAGAACATCTTGCTGGTATCGCCGTAGTAACCATCCTTTATGACCGAAATGTCGAGATTGATAATGTCG
>JBFJKD010000219.1:0-4229 GCA_041635095.1 Porticoccaceae bacterium | reverse complement strand
TGCCACGGTGGACGACCTGGACCACGCCGAAGAAGATGGCTGGACGGTGGTGGACAACCAGCGCCGCACATTGGCCGCAGCACCGGTCGTGATCCTCGCCATCGGTATGGCAACGAACCGCTACGCACAGACACAACAACTGCCTCTAAAAGCCCTGCGCGGCCAAATCACACTGGTTCCCGCCACGACCGCCAGCACTACACTGCGCACCGTGGTGTGCGGCAAAGGATTCGCCGCCCCGGCCGCAGATGGGTGGCACAGTATTGGGGCCACTTACAACCTGGACACGGACTCGCTGGCCGTGCGCGAAGCGGATCATGCCCTCAATTTGCAGCAGCTGCGCGCCACGGATACGGAACTGGGACGATTGCTGGGCGCTGCGCCCCTCGACTCCCTGCGCGGGCGCGCGGCCCTGCGTTGCACCACGCCGGACTACCTGCCACTGCTAGGCCCCGCGCCGGTATACGACGAGTTTGTCGCGACGTACGGCGCATTGGCGCGCGATGCGCACACCGATATTCCACATTGCGGCGCTTACTGGCCAGGGTTATATATCAATTGCGGTCATGGCTCCCGGGGTATGAGTTACGCGCCGCTGGGCGCGGAATTACTCGCAGATCAAATTGAAGGGCTGGCGCTACCCCTGCCCCGCGACCTGGCTACCGCACTAAACCCGGCACGCTTTATTATTCGCGATCTCAAACGCCATAAACTGTAACGTCGTAACTCACCGGCCGAATTGGTTGCGGGCTTTGGCAAGCATTTCTGCTGACCCGGAACCGCAGGTAATAATGGTCCGCATCGCCTCCTCCACGGAAATGCCGGGCAACGCCTCAATACAATCCCCCGGCAAGTGATAGGTAATGCCGGATGTAGGAATCGGTGCCGTGGGGACATACACCGTAACACCCCCGTCGGCATGTCTACTGGTTACGATTGCCGTCACTACCACCGGCGACTGTATGCCGTAAATTTTTGCGAGCACCGGCTCACCTTTAAGAATACTGGCACCGCCACTGCCACCAAGCAGTTCCAGAGTGATCGAACGAATCGTTTTGTAACCTGGCGCGACCTTCATCAACGCGCTCTCCACCCGCGTATGCAGCCATTCACCCACCCCGGTTTTCACCACCAACCCAACCAGAAAACAGCCGCCCAAAATAACGCCCAGTACCACCAGCGCGGCGACAAGATCGCTGACCGCCGTGTAATCGGCGACCAGACTCGTGAGCGGACTAATCAAGTCTGCCATTAGTCGAAACAACCATTGAAATATCAACAATAACAATGCCAGAGGCAGAATGACTGCCAACCCACCCAACAGTGTCAACGACAGGAAATTGCGTAATCCGAGCATAATCGTATTCCGTGTAATAGCGACCAGATAAGGGTGAACAGCATGGAAAACCAGACACACCCTGGCAATCATAACCCGACTGCGTCGCGGTGACCGATAGCTGGCTCGATCTATCCAGCTTCGCCAGGATGGTATTTGCCTGCGCTGGATTCTACTCCATGGTAGGGCTACACTACCTTGCGGTAGTAAAGCCATTATTAACCCAATCTACGGCAAGGTTAAAATCTGTGAAGTCAACGCGTTAGAAAAGCGGGCGCTCACCCGCGTATTAATAAATTTACGAACAGGACGAGGCCACAGCATGTCGAAACCTATTATTTCCGCAGACTCCCATATTACCGAACCGCCGAACTGTTACATCGATTACATCGATCCGGCTTTTCGCGAGCGGGCCCCGCATATGATCGCCCACGAAAAATTCGGCGATATTTACGTTATTGACGGTATGGATCAGCCGATCCCAATGGGCCTGGTGGCAGCCGCCGGTAAGGATCCCGCGAGTCTGAGGGCGGGCGGCGCTAAATTCGAGGATTTGCCGCGCAGCGGCTGGGACGCCAGTTACCGGGTCGCGGATCAGGAGCGTGACGGCGTAAGCGCCGAGATTGTCTATCCCACAGTGGGCATGATGCTGTGTAACCATCCCGATATGGCCTACAAATCCGCATGCTTCGAGGCCTACAACCGCTGGTTGGAAAACTACCTGGAAGGGGCGCCCAAAGGTCGCCTGTTTGGCCTCGGGCAAGTGGCGTTACCTTCCGTGGCCGAAGGTATCAAGGAACTGGAGGACGCCAAGGCGCGTGGCTATATTGGCGTCATGATGACCGGCAACCCTCCTGAGGCGGACTACGACGACCCCATGTACGACCCCCTGTGGGAGGCCGCCGTCGATCTCGGTCTGCCCTTGTCCTTCCATATTCTGACCTCCAAAGCGGATCAGATAAACAATCAGCGCGGGCCCAAAATCAATAGCTTCCTCGGCATTATGCGCGGTTGTCAGGATATTCTCGGCACCTTTGTATTCGGTGGCGTATTTGACCGCCATCCGCAGCTAAAAGTAGTGTGCGCCGAGGCCGACGCCGGTTGGGTGCCCCACTATACCTATCGCATGGATCACGCTTACGATCGCCACCGCTACTGGATGAAGGCTCCGCCTCTGGAAAAAATGCCCAGCGAGTATTTTTTCAACAATATCTATCTCACATTTCAGGATGACTGGACCGCTTTCAAGCACCGTAACGAGATGAACCCGCGGCGCCTTATGTGGGCTAACGACTTTCCCCATAGCGACTCCACCTGGCCTTGGTCGCAATCCATGCTCGACGAGCATACTCAGGACATGACCCAGGAGGAAAAAGACTGGATACTTCACGACAATGTGGTGGAGTGCTACAACCTTCCACTCTAGGGCGAATGGGCCGTCTGGCGGATGTTGGGTAATACGGACGCTGATGCTTACCGGATTGAGATGTAAAAAGTCCGGGCAAGATTAACTGATTGAGCCGGGAGGAAGCAGCTCCCGCGCAACGAGGACATAGCATGGACTACGATCTCAAAATTACCAGTGGCACGATCGTCGATGGTAGCGGTGCCCCCGGTTACGCTGGCGATATCGGTATCCGGGACGGTCGTATTGTTGCTTTGGGACAAGCGCCGGGCAGCGCCCGTCAAACCATAGACGCTCAAGGCCGCGCCGTGACCCCCGGATTTGTGGATATCCATACCCATTACGATGCGCAAATTCTGTGGGACCGTATGCTGACGATCTCCCCCTGGCACGGCGTTACCACCGTGGTGTTAGGAAATTGCGGTTTCGGGGTGGCGCCGACTCGCCCTGAGCATCGGGATCTGATCGTGCGCACCCTGGAGAAAGTTGAAGGCATGAGTCCCGAGGCGCTGAACGCAGGCATGGGTGAGGTCTGGCCATTTGAAACATTTCCCCAGTATCTCGATGCCATTGAAAAGGCGGGAAGCGCCATTAACGTCGGCGTGCTGATTGGTCACACCCCCACTCGACTGTATGTCATGGGTGAAGAAGCGACGGAAAGAGAGGCCAGCGTCGACGAAGTGGAACGCATGCGCGCGATTGTTAACGAAGCGCTGGATGCCGGCGCCATTGGCTTCGCGACCTCCAAGTCGCCTACTCATGTCGGTTACGGTGGACGCCCGATTCCGAGCAGGGTCGCCGCGTACGATGAAATTAAAGCACTTGTCTCAACCCTGCAGGGGCGGGATCACGGCATACTCCAGGCCACGGCCGGCAAGGAATTGTGGTTCGACGAATACGCTGAACTGTGCGCGGAATACGGCGTCACTATATCCTGGACTGCGATGCTCGCCGGCATGGTGAGTGCCGATGCCCATCGCGATCAGATGCGACGCACCGATGAGCTGGTCGCACAGGGTTTTAATATTGTGCCGCAGGTGACCCCGCGGCCACTGTATTTCGAATTTCAATTCAAGGACCCGTTCCCGTTTGAAGCCCTTAGTGTCTTTCGACCGATCGCTGCCGCGGACGCTGCGGGCAAAACAAAGATCTACGCAGACCCCGCATTTCGCGCCGCGGTAAAGGAAAAAATGGCGGCTATTCGACCGTCCTTTCAGCATGCCTGGGCGAATTCCATTATCTCCGTATGCCCACCTCACCCCGAGTACGAAGAGCGCACGGTCAGCGCAGTCGCCGCTGAACTCGGTGTCGACAGCATTGATCTGGGTTTCGATCTCGCCCTGGCAAGTGCTCTGGAAACACGCTTTCGTATGCCGGTAGCCAACACCAACGAAGCGGACGTGGCCGAGCTGCTCGCCAACAAGAACGCAGTGATTGGCCTGTCAGACGCCGGAGCGCACGCCAGCCAGTTGTGCGACGCCTGTTTAC
>JBFJKD010000218.1:0-4255 GCA_041635095.1 Porticoccaceae bacterium | reverse complement strand
CGCCACCGCCCTCCCAGGGCGCGGCGGTGTAGCTCAGTCCCTTGTAATCCATCATGGCTTTGGCGGCCTGGCCCCAGGGGCTCGGCATATATTGCACGAGGACGATGCGCAGGCCATCGCCGTTGATGACTTCTTTCGGACTGACGTATTTCATAATCCCAACCTGTATGAGTGAGTGTTTGAGTTTGCGAGCTGTTGTACTTGACCCGGACTAGCCTAAGCAATTAGTGCCGTGGCGCACAGGCGCTGGTGGTTGATCAGCGCCGGGAGTGCGGGGTTAGTGGGGATGGACGAACAACCCACTAGCCGGCGATGGTTTGCCCGCCGTCGATAATCAGGGTCTGGCCGGTCATAAAGCTCCCGGCGGCGGACGCCAGGAACACGGTGGCCCCGGCGATTTCCTCCGGACTGCCGATGCGGCGCAGGGGCGCACGGTCGGTGGATATTTTCAGGTAGGCGGGATCGTCCCACAGGGCTTTGGCAAAATCGGTTTTGATCAGGCCCGGGGCGATAGCATTGGCGCGAATATTATCCGGCCCGAATTCCACGGCGATGTTGCGCGCGAGGGCCATGTCGGCGGCTTTGGAAATGCCATAGGCGCCGAGTACGGCGGTGCCTTTCACGCCACCGATGGAGGAGATAATAATGATCACGCCGTCTTTGCGGGCCTGCATTTCGGGGATCACCATGGCGCTCAGCCAGTGGTTGGATTTGATATTGTTGGCCAGAATTTTGTCGAACTGCTCGTCGCTGATGCCGGTCATGGTGCCGTAGTAGGGGTTGCTGGCGGCGTTGCACACCAGAATATCGATTTTGCCAAACCGCTCGCGGGATTTGGCCACCAGTTGTTCGAGCTCCTCTTTGTGAGAAATATTGGCGGCAATGGCGACGGCCTGCCCCTGGGCCTGACTCGCGGGACGCGGGCTGTCCTGCACCAGTTGGTTGATACTAGCGGCGACCTCCTCGCAGGCCTCGGCTTTGCGGCTGGAGACCACCACGCTGGCGCCGTGCAGGGCCATTTGTTCGGCGATGGCTTTGCCGATACCTTTGGTGGAGCCGGTGATCACGGCGACTTTGCCGCTGAGGTCGAACAAATTCATGATATTCCCCTGAACTTCCTGGTGATGGCGTGACTTGCCTGGCGGGCGCGGCCGAAGCTGCGGTCGGTTTTACGAGGGATAATTCTAATCTATTATGGGGCACGGATTCATATTGATAATAAGAGCACCGCTATGCCAGTACCTGCCGATCTGTTAAACCAGAAAATGACCGCCCCCGGCCAGCCGTTTGAGATGGAGACGGTGACCATCCGAGGCATTCCCACCCGGGTGTGGAAGCACGCCCCCGCCAGTTTGCGCCAAATTCTGGAAAACACAGCGCAGTTCGCCGCGCGGGATTATCTGGTTTACGAGGACGAACGCCTCACCTACGCCGAGCACTACCGGCAGGTGTGTTGTCTGGCCCACAGGCTGGTGGACGAGTTTGGTATTCAACCGGGGGATCGGGTAGCGCTGGTGATGCGTAATTACCCGGAGTGGCCGGTGGTGTTCTGGGCAGTGGTGTCCATTGGCGCGGTGATCGTGCCCCTCAATGCCTGGTGGGCGGTGCCGGAACTGCATTACGCCCTGGCGGACAGCGGCGCGCGGGCGGTATTCGCGGATGGCGAACGGGCCGAGTTATTGGCCGCAGCCCTGGACGATCTGCCCGAGCTGAAAAACCGGGTGATGGCGCGCCACGCTGGCGAACTGCCCGGCTGGCACGACTGGTCGGCATTACTGGCCGACGCGCCGGAGTCAACTGCATTACCCGACGTTACGATTGGGCGGGACGCTGACGCCACTATTTTCTACACCTCCGGCACCACCGGCAAACCCAAGGGGGCGCTGGCCACCCATCGCAATATTTGCGTCAATCAAATCAGCGGATTGTCGGTGCGGGCGCGCACGGAGCTGCGCTACGGGCGCACCCCTGAGCCGCCCAAGGAACAGATGGGCCAGCTGATTAGCGTACCGCTGTTCCATGTGACGGGCTGTTTGGCGATGTTGTGCGCGAGTACGTTTAACGGATACAAAATTGTGTTTATGCGCAAGTGGGATGCGGACCAGGCGATCGAGATTATCGCCCGGGAAAAACTGAATTCCTTTGGTGGCGTACCCTCCATGCCGTTGCAGGTACTGGAATCGCCGTTGCTGAAAACTCACGACCTGTCCAGTATTCGGGCCATACAGTTTGGCGGCGCACCCCCTCCTCCAGAACTGGCGGCACGGATTAAACAGGCGTTTCCCAACGCAGCCGCCAGCAATGGTTTTGGCCTGACGGAAACCTGCGGATTGGCGACAGCGAATATCGGCGAGGATTACCAGGCAAAACCGCGCAGCGTGGGCCTGCCGCCAGCGGTGACGGATATCAAAATCGTGGCCGAAGGTGGCGCCGAGCAGCCCGCGGACGAAATCGGCGAGATCTGGGTAAAGGGCCCGCAGGTGATCAAGGGCTACTGGAACAAACCGGAAGCCAACGCGGAGACCTTTAGCGACGGCTGGCTGCACAGCGGCGACCTGGGTTACCTGGACACCGAGGGGTTTTTGTTCGTGGTGGATCGGGCCAGGGATATGCTGATTCGCGGCGGCGAAAATATTTACTGCATCGAGGTGGAAAACGCCCTGTACGAACACCCGGCGGTGCTGGATGCGGCGGTGATTGGGCTGCCCGACCCGGTGCTCGGAGAACTAGTGGCGGCGACTGTGCAGGTACGCGGCGCCAGCGGCGTTAGTGGCGTTAGTGAGAAGGAACTACAAAAACATGTGGCGGCACGGCTGGCGGCGTATAAGGTGCCGGTGCGTATCGATCTGCAAATGGAGCCCCTGCCCCGCAATGCGAACGGCAAGGTGATGAAAACCGCTATTCGCGAGCAGATGACCCGCTAGCGCGGGCCGCACAGGCCTGGCGAATGCGTTCGGCGGGTACCGCCAGTTGCACCATCAGGTACTGTTGAAAATCTTCGGGATAAGGCTGAGCGGCCACCGCCTGTTGCATACACAGCAGCCACTGGTCCCGCTCGGCCGCGCCAATCGGCAGGTGGGCGTGGGCCGTGGGAATGGTAATGGGTCCGTATTTTTTGGCGTAGTGTTTCTCGCCCCCCAGCCAGCCGCACAGAAATAGATGCAGCTTGTCCCGCGCGACGGTCAAGTCGGTGGGGTGCATGGCGCGAATCACTGCCGCCGCAGGCAGGGTATCCATCGCCACGTAAAACGCATCCACCAGTTGGCGAATACCCTCGATGCCCCCAGCCGCCTGAAAAGAGGCGTCGCCCTGTCCATAGGGCGGTTGTGGCGGTTGTGGCTGTCGTGCACTACTGGTCACGTGGTCACCTCTATTTTGCAATTACAGCTGCGTCTACACCCGCGTCGCGCTTGCTCGTCACTTGCGATCGCGGTGGTCAGCGCTTGTGGCTACCATCGCAAAACGGCGCGTCGTCAGTGGCTTTACAGCCACAGAAAAACAGGATTTCGTCGTTGTCCGCCGCAAACGCCAGGGGCGTAATATCGGTACCCTTGTGGGAGCCATCGCAGAACGGCTGTTTCTGGCTGCGGCCACAGGCGCACCAGTAGTAGATAGTGCCTGCTTCGACTTCTACCGGACAGGGATGGTCGAGTGCTCTAACGGGTGCGTCACTCATTGCGTATCTCCTCGTGTGATAGCGATTCATTGTGGTTGCAGTACAGACCCATTGTGCGGCGTTTGGCCATACGCCCCTTCCACCGCAAGCGTACTACTATAGTGATGCGCCGCATTTTTTGCCACGCTGTTTACTCGCGACTGTATACCGCGATGTTTCTACACGATGATCGACGCGCTGATCAACGTATTTACTCATGGGTAGACAAAACGCCAGAGAACGTGAAAAACTACCCAGCACCTGGCATTGACTAGCACTTGCCAACCAATGCTAAATAGCTCGCACTGGCGTTACAGGTGACTTGATAACTAGACCACACCGCCATCTATGCACCACCGGCGGTCTTGATACAGAGGATTTTGCATGGCACCCACCCACGTTCTGGCTGGCGTTAAAGTACTCGACCTGTCCCACTTTGTGGCTGGCCCCCACTGCACGCGCATGATGGCGGAAAGCGGCGCGGACGTTATCAAGGTCGAATCGTTGGCTGGCGATTCTTCGCGGGTATTGCCGGTGATCAAGGAGGGGCGCAGCGGTTACTTTATTCAGCACAACCGTGGCAAGCGCACCATGAGTATG
>JBFJKD010000217.1:0-4257 GCA_041635095.1 Porticoccaceae bacterium | reverse complement strand
TGCCACCATTGTCGTCCTTCATGGCGAGGTAGCCAACAGCGATGACGGCTACCAGCAGGGCGCCTACAATAAAATACAGCACTGGGCCGGGTGAATTTTTTTCCATAACGCGCGCTCCCGTTGTTTTCGTTGCACTATCAGTACATAGGTGGCCAGTACATAGGTGGCCAGCATAGGTGGCGTTGATCGTTGTAAATTGGTCAAACCGAGCTTGTATTAAGCCCGGAACTTGGCGCCATTACAATGTTAGATCATCGGTCAGGGACACCAGGCGGTATGTTCCCCGGTAAGCAGGTATAAAAACGTGGTTGCTTTTCATACATAGGCTCTTCTATCTTAAGAAGTTGCCGTGTTAATTAGTCCGAATAAGCGCAGCATTGGCGTCTCGCCACCCCCTGAGTTCGCAGAGGGTGGCCGCCAAAAAGGGGGAATTACATTTTCCGCCGACGAAACTTGTTGTTTGTTGCAACCTGGATGTTTGTAGCAATCTAGACAGCAACAACTTTGTTTGCACATGGGCCTTTTTGGCCTTGACCAACTTCGAACTCAACGGCCTGACCATCATTCAATGTTGCGTACCCACCGCCTGCCTGGATTTCTGAATGATGAACAAACAAATCTTTACCGCCATCCTCAGGTGTAATGAAACCAAAACCTTTGTCCGCATTGAACCATTTAACTGTACCTTTACTCATTTTCTTTACTCTTGGTTGTTGGTGGAAGAAAAAAATTACATACGAATTCACCAGTTCGAATATAAAGCCAAAATTTCCGGTAAACACACTTTTCGTTCCGGTTGGCGGCGACAGTATACCGTTCTCTGGAGCCGGTTGCTCGCGGGCCAGTGTTCCTGGTCAAAAGCCCGGTAAGGCATTTATGCCGTGCTCATGCCAGGTCGAATCGATCGGCATTCATCACTTTCGCCCATGCCGCGACGAAGTCCCGCACGAACTTCTCCTTGTTGTCGTCCTGCGCATAAACTTCGGCATAGGCACGCAGAATTGAGTTGGAGCCGCATACGAGATCCACGCGCGTTGCCGTCCACTTGACCTTGTCCGTCTTGCGGTCGCGGATTTCATACAGGTTATTGTCGACGGGCTTCCACGTATAGTTCATGTCCGTCAGGTTGACGAAGAAGTCGTTGCTCAGGACGCCCTCGCGATCGGTAAACACTCCGTGCTTCGTGCCACCGTGGTTGGTGCCGAGCACGCGCATGCCGCCCACCAGCACGGTCATCTCGTGAGCGGTCAGGCCCATCAGCTGGGTGCGATCGAGCATCATCTCTTCTTCACTGACCACGTAATCGTTCTTGACCCAGTTGCGATAGCCGTCGTGCAGCGGTTCCAGCGGTTCGAAGGATTCGGCATCGGTCATCTTGTCAGTGGCATCGCCGCGGCCGGGCGAGAAGGGAACGCTGATATCAACGCCCGCAGCTTTTGCCGCCTGCTCGACACCGACGTTACCGGCGAGCACGATCACATCCGCCACGCTTGCGTCGCTTTTGCTGGCAATGCCTTCAAGGACGGACAACACTTTGGCCAGACGTTTGGGCTCGTTGCCTTCCCAGTCCTTCTGCGGGGCGAGACGGATGCGTGCCCCGTTAGCGCCGCCGCGCATATCGGAACCGCGGAAAGTTCTGGCGCTATCCCAGGCCGTGGCCACCATCTCACTGATGCTCAGGCCGCTGGCGGCGATGTTCTCCTTCACGGCCTGCACATCGTAGTTGCTGTTGCCGGTCGGCACCGGATCTTGCCAGATCAGATCTTCCTTCGGCACATCGGGACCGATGTAGCGCGCCTTCGGCCCCATATCACGATGCGTCAGTTTGAACCATGCGCGGGCGAAGACTTCGGAGAAGTACTCCGGATCCTTGTAGAACCGCTCGGAGATTTTCCGATACTCCGGGTCCACCTTCATGGCCATGTCGGCATCGGTCATGATCGGCTTGCAGCGGATCGATGGATCCTCAACGTCAACCGGCATGTCTTCTTCCTTGATATTGATCGGCTCCCACTGCCGGGCGCCCGCGGGGCTCGATTTGATTTCCCAGTCGTAGTTGAGCAGCAGGTGGAAATAGCCGTTGTCCCACTTTGTCGGATGGGTGGTCCAGGCGCCTTCAAGGCCACTGGAGACGGTGTCGCGGCCGATGCCGCGTTTGGTCTTGTTGAGCCAGCCGAAACCCTGATCTTCAAGTTCTGCCGCCTCGGGATCGGGGCCAACATCCGCCACACTGCCATTGCCATGGGTTTTGCCAACGGTATGGCCACCGGCGGTCAGGGCGACGGTCTCCTCGTCGTTCATCGCCATGCGGGCAAAGGTCACGCGCACGGCTTGAGCTGTCTTCATCGGATCGGGTTTGCCGTCGACGCCTTCCGGGTTGACATAGATCAGGCCCATCTGCACGGCGGCGAGCGGGTTCTCAAGCGAGGTCTCGTCGTTGGCGTCGGTATAGCGCTCCTTGGCGAGCCACTCCTTTTCAGCACCCCAGTAAATGTCCTTTTCCGGATGCCAGATATCCTCGCGGCCGAAACCAAAGCCGAAGGTCTTCAGGCCCATGGATTCATAGGCGATGGTGCCGGCATAGGCAATCAGGTCGGCCCAGCTGAGCTGGTTGCCGTATTTCTTCTTGATTGGCCAGAGCAGGCGGCGGGCCTTGTCCAGGTTGACGTTGTCCGGCCAGGAATTGATCGGTGCGAAACGCTGGTTACCAGTACCGGCACCACCGCGGCCGTCAGCAATACGATAGGTTCCGGCTGCGTGCCAGGACATGCGGATCATGAGGCCGCCGTAGTGACCCCAGTCCGCCGGCCACCAGGGCTGACTGTCCGTCATCAGCGCGGTCAGGTCGTTCTTGAACGCCGCAAAGTCGAGTTTCTTGACCTCTTCCCGATAGTTGAAGCTCTTTCCCATCGGATTGGTCTTGGTATCGTGTTGATGCAAAATGTCGAGATTCAATGACTTGGGCCACCATTCCACATTCGACATGCTGCTCTCCGTGGCGCCGCCGTGCATCACCGGGCATTTTCCGCCTGCGTTTGCCTTGTTTTCACTCATCTCAATATCCTCATGTGGGTTGACATGTGTGTGCACTTTTTTGTGGTAGACAGTAAAACACACAACATCATTGCTGGTGGGTTTGATTACAACTGCTCTTTTCGAGACACATAACGGCAACGGGAGTTCCTGTAATTAAAGTTGACACCCTTCGGTTATGCAAATGCTTTCGCAAATTCCATCGGCGATTGGTAATCCAGTGATGAGCGTAACCAGTGATGAGCGTAAACGGGTGCGGTTGTAAAAATCGATACAGGATCGGATTGAGCATCCTCAATGCTGGATCACTATCAAAGCTCTGCCGGTGGTACATAGCCGATTTCATTGCCTTGTTCCATGATTCCATACGGGCGTTGTCATTCATTCGGCGCGGCCGGTCAACACTTTGGGTCAGTCCGGATTGTTCCAGGGCTCGCCTCCAGGGCTCGCCTGTAGTTTGTCACAATGTGAGTTTGTCACAATGCGCTCAATACCTCGGTCATTGTGAAAGATAGGTATAGCACATGGCCGACGTAGGGACTTCCCAGCTTTTACTAGACGCCCGCTAGCTTCGAAAAATAGACTTCCCCAAACTTCACTGGTGACACGCCTCCCGCACGATTCTGGCGACTCGATGGACGCTACAGGTTTCGCCCGCCTCTCGCATATCCCCCGTATATCCACGGGCTGCGGTACGTCCCGCCGCTGGCCAATCGGCCTTGAGTTTGGCGATCTCTGCCTGATCATCAGTCCGGTTGGCCTGCTGGGGGTGCGGTTCTCCGTATTGCCTCATCCAGGCATACAGGCTATTCGTAGTAGTGCCCAGACGTTCGGCCACCTCGGCCACCGAATAACCCCGATCTGTGACGTGCTTTACCGCTTCAATCTTGAATTCTTCCGTGTATCGCTTGCTGGTCATAAACATCTCCAATAGCGTTACATTTTAACGCTATTGGGTGTCTAGCAAACTCTGGGAAGTCCATACTTCGAGCCTAAGTATTCCAGGTATAATGCGTCGATAGAGTCATTCTTGATAGAGTCATTCTTTTAGTCGCCTTAAAGTTAAACGGATTTATGCCGAACAATATGTATCGATACGCGCGGCTAAATCCGGTATCTTGGCAAGCACTGAACACTGAACACTGAACACTGAACACTGAACACTGAACACTGAACACTGAACACTGAACACTGAACACTGAAGTGTTTTATAATTACCCAAGA
>JBFJKD010000216.1:0-4264 GCA_041635095.1 Porticoccaceae bacterium | reverse complement strand
TTCCTGGCAAACTATTGCGCCACGGGCGCGCATCGGGGGTTTCCGCGGCGGCGTGAACAGGTGTTCGCTAACCACCGATTAAGCGAAGGATATACCCCATGGATTTACCCCTGAACAATGAGCTGCGTTTCGGCTGGGCGACTTTTATGGATAGCCTTGAGGCAGTGCGTAGTACCACTGCCCTCGCCGACGATTTAGGTCTCGACTCCCTGTGGGTGGGTGACCATATCGCATTTTCCCTGCCGATGATGGATCCGTTGCTGCAACTCGCGCAGGCGGCGGTTTGTAGCGCGCGCTTAATGCTCGGCACCGGGGTCTACCTGCTGCCGCTACGCCATCCGGTCACCGTTGCCAAACAGGTCGCCAGCCTCGATCGACTCAGTGGCGGACGGGTCGTTTTCGGGGTGGGCATAGGGGGAGAATTCCCCAACGAATATGCGGCCTGTGGCATACCGATCAAGGAACGCGGTGCCCGACTCAGCGAGGGTATCGAGGTACTGCGTAAACTGTGGCGCGGACACAGCGTGTCTCACCAGGGGAAATTCTATCCGTTTAAGGACGTCCTGATGCTCCCTGAGCCTGTACAGCCAGGCGGGCCGCCCATCTGGTGCGGCGGGCGCTCCACCGCCGCGCTGCAACGCGCAGGACGACTCGCGGACGGCTATGTCTCCTACGTGGTCACCCCCGACATGTACCGCGCCGCGCTGGAAACCATTGCCCAGGCAGCAGCGCAGAAAAAACGCGTGATCGATAACTTTGCCACTGCCCACCTGCTATTTTTTCGCATCGACCAGGATTTTGACTCCGCCTGGAAATGCGCGACCACGCAGTTGAGTGAACGCTACGCCAGCGACTTTAGCGGACCGGCTAAAAAATATTGCTTATTGGGTCGCCCGGAAGATATCGCCGCACAAATCACTCAATTCAGAGCTGCGGGTGTGCGCCACTTTATTCTCGACCCGGTCAGCCCCCCGCAGGAGCGCCGGGAACAAATTACCCGCTTTGCACAACAGGTAAAGCCACTGCTGGCTTGATGGCTGGTGGGCGCTCCGTTCCGAAAAGCAGTTTGACGCACGCACTATCGCGCTAACGACACGCGTTAAAATATCCAAAAGTCATGTCCAAAAATATGGGTCCTACAACTAACCGCCATAAGCAAAGCCTGACCTGTCTGGGAATTTTCTGTATAATTTCACGCCATTCCACACTCGCCACGCCGTGCAAAATTGCGTCGCAACACATTCAAAAAAAGGTGCCGTATGACGTTTGTTGTTGGGGAAAACTGTATCAAATGCAAATACACCGACTGTGTCGAAGTGTGCCCGGTAGATTGTTTTTACGAAGGCCCCAATTTCCTTGTTATTCACCCCGACGAATGCATCGACTGTGCGCTGTGTGAACCAGAATGTCCGGTGGACGCTATTTTTTCGGAGGATGAGCTGCCGGAGAATCAACAGATGTTTCTGGAGCTCAATGCGGAGTTAGCGGAGCAGTGGCCCAATATTACCATCCAAAAAGCGGCCCCTGCGGACGCTGACGACTGGGTCGGAAAACCGAACAAACTGCAATTACTGGAGCGTTGATCCGCATCCTCCTCAGGCAACCCGTAAACCAGCTAGCGCGTAAACAGTGTGTGTCCATCCAGACCATGGCGCGTCAGACTCAGTTTCAGGCGTTCGAGGGCTTCGATCTGTATCTGTCGCACACGCTCGCGCGTAAGCCCGACCTCCCTCCCCACTTCTTCCAGTGTAGCCACTTCATAGCCGCGCAAACCAAAGCGCATGGCGATGATATCCTGCTGCTTCGGGCTCAACTCGGCGAGTAAATTTTCAAGCCTGGCCACCAGATCGTCGCCTTCGGCCAGTTTTTCAGGATTACATATATGGGTATCAGCCACCGTATCAACCAGGCTACGACCCGTGCCGTCGCCAGCAATGGTCTGGTCCACGGAGCCAGTGTGTTCATTCAAACTCAGCATCCGATCTACAGTGCGAGCGGATTTGTCGAGTCGGGTCGCAATTTCGTTAACCGTGGGATCGTGCTCCAGTTGCTGGGCGAGCTGCCGCGATGCACGTAGACATTGATTGAGCTCCTTGACCACATGAATGGGCAAACGGATCGTACGGGTTTGGTTCATCAGTGCACGCTCGACCGCCTGGCGGATCCACCAGGTAGCGTACGTTGAAAAGCGAAAGCCGCGTTCCGGGTCAAATTTTTCCACGGCCCGAATCAGACCCAGGTTACCCTCTTCAATCAGATCCAGCAGACTTAACCCACGATTGACATAGCGGCGGGCAATTTTCACCACCAGTCGCAAATTGCTTTCGATCATACGCTGGCGGGCAGCGTGCTCGCCTTTGCGGGAGCGTCGGGAAAAAATCACTTCTTCCTCTGCCGTTAGCAAAGGCGTGTAGCCAATTTCTTTCAAATAAAGGCTGGCCGCATCCAGAATCTGAACGGACTCCTGGTTGGTTTCGACCGGAGGCGGCTCTGCCCGGTCCTGCTGATCGCCATAACCTTGACGCGCCATGACCATATCCTCTGTGAATTTTACCGGCCTGCCTTAGCCTTCTCACACGCACTGCCCTACACTGCCACGTTCCCGAACTGTTTGCAATCCGACCACAACCGCAGCGGCATAGTCCTTATTGACCCTGCTGTCAGCGTCCGGGCAGCAAGCGCAACGGGTCGATGGGCTTGCCGTTTTCGCGAATTTCAAAGTAGAGGCGTCCGGGATTATCCGTGTCGCCACCTACCTCCCCAATAACTTTGCCAGCATTGATGGCCTCGCCCTCTCTGACCAGTATCTTGCGATTATGGGCATAGGCACTCAGATATTTATCGCTGTGCTTGATGATAATCAACTGACCGTACCCACGCAGCCCGCTACCGGCATACACCACCGCTCCAGGGGCAGCGGCGACCACGCTGCGTCCAGCGGCACTTTGAATATTTATCCCTTTAAACTCCTTATTACTGTCGTAATATTTACTTACCGGCCCCTGCACTGGCCATTGCCAGGCCCCCGCTGAAAAATTACTCGGCAACGTCGGGGCCGACGTCCGGGGATCGGTTTGCCGTGGCGCTGCGGCAGTCGGCCTGGTCGCCACGGGCGGACTGGCTCGCGCCGGAGCGGACGAGCCCGACGCGCCGGAGCCTGCCACACTAAGCGTGGGTGCAACCGGTACAGGGGTGGCCACTACCTGCCCGGAGTAGGTGGATTGTGGCACGGACGATATGTTCAAATTTAAGCGCTGTCCCGGATAGATAAGGTAGGGCGGGCGCAATCCATTGACCGCCGCCAGAGTGGCCACTTCCACCTCGTAGCGCCAGGCGATCGCAAACAGCGTTTCACCTCTGGAAACAATATGCTCCTGAATTTTTTGGCTGGGCGGAGGCTGGCGTGTGGCAACCGGCGCCGGGGCCGTCGCGCAACCTGCTGGCAAAATGCACATCGCTAGCGATGCCAATAGCAGTGTTACGTTAACTTTTTTTGACAACAATGGGCCACCTTTTATTCGCGCGCCAGCCTACCCACACGCGCCGGGTATTAACTGCAACGGCTAATTTTTGTCTTTTCTTACGCCGATATATTCAAGCGCAAATACCAACACCAAACCACTGACCATCATGGCCAGCGCCGTCGCCCAACGGGGGTCGCCAATGACGTTGCCGTACTCCCACGGCGTCAATAATTCACTGCGCAACACCAGTTCCCCGCCGTGCCGATCGACAGTCGTGGTCAACGCGCGCTTCCAGGGCCAAACCACCGCCAGAGACCCTACCAGAAACCCGGTTAACAGCGCGAGCGTAGTCGCATAAAAGTGATGCAACAACCAGGACAGGAATCGCGAAAATGACAGTAGTCCACACACGCATCCGGCAGCGAAAACTGCCAGCACCGCAAGGTTGACGTCCACGACTGCCCCAATCAGCGAGGGATACAGCCCCATAATTAAAAGCATAAAACTGCCGGACACACCGGGCAGTATCATCGCGCAAATAGCCACCGCCCCGGCGCCAAATATGACCGGCAGGGATGGCTCCAGCTGCAAGGTCGGCGCAAATGCGACTGCCAGGGCGCAGCCGCTACCCACAGCCATGGCCAACCATTCCTGCCAACTGGAAAAGCGCTGCCCACGGTAAATATAGATTGCCGAGGCAATTATCAGCCCGAAAAAAAACGACCAGATTAACAGCGGGTACTGGGCCAGTAGATAACTGATGAGTTGCGCCAACGACGCGATACTCGACACGATCCCGG
>JBFJKD010000215.1:0-4276 GCA_041635095.1 Porticoccaceae bacterium | reverse complement strand
GGCGGCGTTTGCCGCCCGAATACTGTCTATACTACTCACAAGTTACACAAGTTAAGGGTGCGTGATCCGCTCATGAGATTATCCGCAGTCGTTATTGGCATACTTTTCGTTAGCCACATGTTCGCCGCTCAGGCGCTAGCCAGCGAAGCGCCAAGACCCGCTAAAATTGTCCCTCTCTCCACCCGCGCCGTGTTTCTGGATATCGCGATTAATCAGGGTAGCGTTATGGCGGTGGGGGAGCGCGGTATTATTCTGCGCTCCGATGATCAGGGGGATAGTTGGCGACAAGTACCGTCCCCGGTCGATGTCACACTGACGGCCGTGACCTTTACAGACGCCACGACCGGCTGGGCCGTGGGCCACGAATCCACCATTCTCAAAACTCTGGATGGCGGGGAAAGCTGGCAGGTGGTGCGCTATAAGCCCGAAGAAGAACGTTACTACCTGAATGTCTGGTTCAAAAATGCTAACCGGGGCGTGGTGCTGGGTACCGATGGCGAGCTGTGGAGCACCAGCGACGGTGGTGAAAGCTGGTCGCTGGAAGTGCTCTCTGTCGAAGAGTGGTATCAGAATCATCTGTTTGCTTTTCATGAATTGTCGGACGGCAGTGCGGTGATTGCCGCCGAGCGCGGCGGTGTATTCGCACGCTCCGCGGGGCAAGCTAAATGGCGTGTGGTGGCGTCGCCCTATCCCGGTACATTTTTTGGCGTGACCGAACTGGCCGGGCAGTTTCTGTTGTACGGCATGAGTGGGAAGGCGTATCAACTGGATTTAACGTCTGCCGAAAATGAGGTAGATCAATGGCGAGAAATTGCCATCGACAGCGATCAGTTTTTACTGGCGGCAACTATCGCACCTGGTAGTGGGCACGTGGTGTTGGTGGGGCGCGGCGGCATCGTCCTGGAGGTCGGCGTGGACGGTACGGTTGTCCATAACCAGCAGAGACCCAATCGGGTGGATATTACGGCCATCGCCGAGGATGCTCGCTACGTTTATCTGGCAAGTATGCGTGGCGGTATCGAACGCCTGCCGGTCAATGAATTATTTGCGCCCGTTAGTGGCGCTACCGCTAACGATTAAGTAGAACTTTATATGGAACACGCACAACAACATGCGGGCTTTCTGCACACTATTTCCGATTCCACCGCTAATTTTTTGCTGCGGTACCGCCTGCCGATTTTGATTCTGGTGGCGGTTGTAACCGTACTGCTTGGCTACCAGGGTCTTAACCAGCGCCTGTCGCCCGGGTTTGACAAAAGTCTGCCCCTTGAGCACCCCTACATGGCGACCTATCTGGATTTTCGCGCCGAGTTTGGTGGCGCAAACCGGGTCACGGTTTTTATAGAAGACAAACGCGGTGATATGTTTAATCCAGAATTTTTTCAAATTCTGGATAAGGTCACCGCAGAAGTTCTGGTGATGGAGGGGGTAGATGCACGCACCGTGACGTCGTTATTCACACCCAACGTCAATTATGTAGCCGTTAGTGAGGAGGGCTTTACCGGTTCGCGGATCGTGCCGGCAGATTTTACGCCCACCATGGAGGACATAGAACGGGTCAAGGGCAATCTGTTTAAGTCCAGTGAAATTGGTAAAACGGTGGCAACAGATTTTTCCGGCGCACTGGTTGTTGCCGACCTGGTGGAATACGATCCGGTTACCGGCGAACATATTGATTACGAGCAATTTGCCACCATGCTCGAAGATCTGCGGGTCCGTTACGCTTCCGAACATATTGGTATTCGCATTATCGGTTTTGCGCCATTTATCGGCGATATCATCGACGGGGCCGAGGGCGTCGTCCTGTTTTTTGGCATTGCGCTGCTGATTACCATTTTATTCCTGATCTTTTTTGCCGGCTCCTGGAAGCTGGCGTTAGCGGCCATCGCCACTGCACTGGTCGCCGTGTTGTGGCAGTTGGGTCTGGTCAAGTGGCTAGGTTTCGGTATCGATCCGCTGTCGATCCTTGTGCCGTTTTTGATTCTCGCCATTGGCGTGAGTCACGCGGTGCAAATGACCAATGTATGGCGGGTAGGGATTGTAGATGGGCAGAGTTCCATCGATGCGGCCCGTTCGGCTTTTTACAAACTGTTTATTCCGGGCGCCACGGCGCTGGTATCGGACGCCGTCGGTTTTGCGGTGATTATGCTAATCGATATTCCGATCATTCAGGAGCTGGGTATTACTGCCAGTATCGGCGTGGCGGTGATGCTGGTTACTAACAAACTTATGCTGCCGATCTTGCTGTCCTATACCAAGTTGAATGCGCGGGAAGTCGCCAGGGCCGAACGCGCGGTGAGCGGACTCGATCACCGTTTCTGGAAATGGCTGTCGACCATGGCTACGCCGCGCAAGGCGGTGGTGATTCTTGCTGTTGGTGTGGGTATGGCACTCTACGGCTATCGCATGGAGGGCCAGCTCGTGGTGGGCGACGCCGAAACCGGCGCGCCGGAGTTCTGGCCCAATGCCCAGTATAACCAGGATATTCGCACCATCGACGCCAAGTTTAACGTCGGTCTCGACGAAATCATTGTGCTTGCCAAAGGCAATCGCGAGGAAGTATGCGTCGATTTTGGTGTGATGCGCACCATCGACGATTTCGTCTGGGCGATGGAAAATGTACCCGGCGTGAGATCCGTGAAAGCCCTGTCGCAAGTGATTCGCGAGCGCAACATCGGAAACTATGAAGCCAATCCGAAGTTTTTCGGCATTCCGCGCAATTCGCAAATGATTTCTGCCAATATTTACCGGGTGGAGTTTTCCCAGGCGTTGTTTTCCAACGACTGTAGCACCATGCCCGTGACGATTTACACCGGCGACCACAAAGCCGACACGCTGCAAACCGTTACCGATGCGGTTAAGGCGTTTAATGCCAGCAACACCAATCCGGATGTAGAGTTTCTGCTCGGCATGGGAAATGGCGGCATTATGGCGGCAACCAACGAAATGGTGGCTGGCGCACAGCTGAAAATTTCGCTGATCTTGTTTAGCGCGGTGGGCCTGTTTTGTTATCTGACGTTTATGTCCCTGCGTGCGGCGCTGTGTATCGTCGTGCCGTTGGGGCTGGTTGCTTACTTTGCTAACGCGGTGATGGTGCACCTGGGCATAGGCCTGAAAATATCCACTCTGCCGGTACTCGCGCTGGGTGTCGGTGTTGGCGTGGACTATGGTATTTATCTGTTCGCCAGAATGAAGGCCCATCTCGATGAGGGTACGTCTCTGGTGGAGTCCTATTACCACTCCCTCAAAGATGTGGGGATGGCGGTGGTGTTCACGTCGGTAACCATGAGTATTGGTGTCGCCACCTGGTGGTGGTCGGATCTCAAGTTCCAGTCCGACATGGGTATCCTGCTCGCCTATATGTTTTTTGTGAATATGCTGGGCGCGATATTCCTGATGCCCGCCATGGCCGCCTGGTTGGTGAAACCTAACGCCAGAGTCGAAAAATCTGCACAATAAATGCACGCGCCCGGTGCGTGCGAACTCGAGGTTATTGATTCAATCCGCTTGATGATGTCGCGGTCGGGAAATGGAATTCCTGACTGCGACCCGCAGAGCGGTTTCACAATCCGCATTATGTCGCTGTTGTTCCTCCGCTTGAGAAACTTGCGCTAGTGGAGCAAGCGTTCTCCCCGAGCATGAGTAGCGTCACAAAAAAGGTGGTGATAAGCAAACAAAGCAATTTTTATAATGGTAGTGGGGCAGTTATCATAGCTGTTGTAGTTGGTTGGAGGTTACCCGCAGTTGTCGCAAACTATCCCATCCCGCGCGCCATTTGGCACTCCGCTGGGCTACGCGCCCGGTGGCGTGGCTGTTTACTCTTCGGATTACGATTCCGCATCAGATCAGGATTATCCCAGGCGCAGTTCGTTTCGCAACTACGTCGACGGCATTTATATGGGTTACAAATGGCAATGCGTGGAATTTGCCCGGCGTTGGATGTACATCAATAAAGGGTACATTTTTGACGACGTGGCAATGGCCTACGACATTTTCGCGTTGCGCTCGGTGCGGGAGTTGGCCACTAACACCCGCTTACCACTCCAGGCATTTCGCAACGGTTCGCGGGTGCACCCGCAGCCCGGCAGTTTACTGATATGGGAGGAGGGGGGTGAATTTCACCACACCGGACACGTCGCGGTGATTACCGAAGTCTTTGCAGACCGCCTGCGCATTGCCGAACAAAACGTTGGACATGTTGTGTGGCCAGCGGGCCAGTCCTACAGCCGCGAGCTGCGCGCCAAGGTAACCGGAGATGGCGATTACTGGCTGGAGT
>JBFJKD010000214.1:0-4282 GCA_041635095.1 Porticoccaceae bacterium | reverse complement strand
CGAAGCTGCCCGACAAAAATCCATTCAGCAGGAGCTGGCGTGGGTGCGCAAAAATCCCAAGGCGCGACAAGCCAAAAACAAGGCGCGACTGCAGCGCTTTGAGGAATTGAGCAGTCAGGAATTTCAGGCGCGCAATGAAACCAACGAAATCTATATTCCCCCCGGCCCGCGCCTCGGCGACAAAGTTATTGAACTGACTAATGTGAGCAAGGGTTTTGGCGACCAGTTATTGATCGAAAATCTTAATCTGAGTATTCCCCGGGGCGCGGTGGTGGGGATTGTCGGCGGCAACGGCGCGGGTAAATCCACCCTGTTTCGCATGCTCGCCGGCACGGACCAACCCGACCAGGGCGAAATCGTATTGGGCGACACCGTGCGCCTGGCGTTTGTGGAACAGAGCCGCGAACAGCTGGATGACAGCAAGACCGTGTGGGAAGCGATCTCGGATGGTCAGGATATTCTGCGCATCAACGACTACGAAGTCGGCTCGCGCTCCTATATCGGGCGCTTTAATTTCAAGGGCGGCGACCAGCAAAAAAGGGTCGGCGACCTGTCCGGAGGTGAACGTGGCCGCCTGCATCTGGCCCATACCCTGAAACAGGGCGCCAATGTCCTGTTGCTCGACGAACCATCCAACGACCTGGATATCGAAACCCTGCGGGCTCTGGAAGAAGCGATTGAAGCGTTTCCGGGCAATGTACTGGTGATTTCCCACGACCGCTGGTTTCTGGATCGCGTCGCGACCCATATTCTGGCTTTCGAAGGAGACAGCGAAGTGGTGTTCTTCACCGGTAATTACGCGGAGTACCACGACGACCTGGTGCAGCGCAAAGGCGCGGATACGCAACCAACGCGGGTTAAATATAAACGTCTGAAACAGTAAACGGTAAGGAGCGATCCATACCTCACCAGCCCTGTCCGGCCCACAGCACCGAGCCGCATAAACAGCGTTGGACTAATCCGACAGCTCCCTGACGGCCGCCAGCGGACGTACCCAGTAATCGTTCACCGCTGGGTAGTTACGGGCTTCCCGCTGCCAGGCTGCGGTCGCCTCAGTCGCCGTATCGAACTGCCCCCATAGCAGCACGCGCAAGGCGCGCCCACTGACGGCGGTGGCAACGCCCTGCCGATAGGCGAGTCCTGCGAGGTTGTGCTGTTCCACAAACTCGGTTAGTTGCGTGGCGTTGCCAAAGGCACCCAGTTGTACGGTATAACTCCTGCGGGCTCGGCTTGCCGCGGGGGGTGCCGATGTAACGTCGGTGCTCGATAGTACGGGGGCCAACTCGACCGTGGAGGGGGTTCTGGCAGAGTTATCCTGGCCTGCACTGTCTTGCGCGCCGTCTTTAACGGGATTACCGACGCTTTTTTCGTTTGCCTGGTCCGCCCAGTTCGCATAGGCGGGTTCTGGCTCGGGGGTCACACGTTTGTCCCGCTCGCTTGCGGCGCGGGACTTCGGAGCAGGCGCCGCCGTGGCCTCAGACGTCTCAGCGGCACTTAAACCCGGCAACTGTTCACGCCAGTTTTTTGGGCGCACCCCATTTTCAAATACCACCATCGTGGCCGCACGGGTCGCGATATCCGGTTCGGCCTTTGCGCGTTCAGTATTGTTTGGCGCCGCATCGCCAAGTTTCTGATCAGCGCTGCTGGCAACGACCCCGGCGGCCACGCCGTTGCGTATTTCCCGCTGCTCACAGCGCCAGTTGTCGCTGTTTTTTTGCCCGCTACATTGCCAGCCAATATAGGCCTGTTGGTGCCCATCCCCGGCGCAGCCAGATACCATGAACAGGAGTACCCACGATGCCAGGAGCCGCGCACCCACCAGATCAGCGGTGGAGCGCTGCCGTTGGAGTGCTGCCAACGCCACAGTTAGACCCCAAGCCCCGCCAGTAAATTAACGAGGCGGCGCAGCATGGCGGCCAGCTTCGGGTGGTCGAAGTCGAACTCCAGCGCTTTGCTTTCCAGTCGTTCAAGCAGATCTCGATGTTGCTGCTCGGCGACCTCATCTCCCGACATCAAATCCACCACTTCGGTCAGCAGATGGCCGACCACGTCCTTTTCGCCACGCTTTACCTCGGTTGCCCGCGCCAACTCGGCGTGCAGGCCTTCCAATTGCGCATGTAGCTTATCTTCGACCATTGAAACACCCCCGCAACGCCGTTAGTGATAACTCATAGTAAAACAACTTAAGCACGACCAGCGCCACCCGGTGCCGGTTTATCCACAAATTTTTTAACGCCGCGCCACTTATTTAACGCTGCGCCACTTTTTAACGCCGCACCACCGGTGCGCCCGCCGCAGACTCTGTCAACCGCCCCGCGCGTTCACTGTAACGCCCGCGCCACCGTCCAGCCACCGATAGCGATAAATCCCACCCCCGCGATCAGCGACAACATTTTCGGGTTGATATAGGTGGATACCCACTGACCGCCCAAAACCCCAATCGCGGTCGCCACCACCAGCGCCGCCGAAGCGCCGCCAAATACCAGCCACTTACTGACCCCTTTATCGGTCGCAAACAGTACCGTCGCCAATTGGGTTTTATCCCCGAGCTCGGCCAACAGAACCGTCGAGAAGATCGTTAACAGTATTTTCCACTCCACTTCACTTTCTCCACGTTACGGGCCATTATAGCCCTCTGAAAAATTCGACACCCAGGCCTGGCGCGCCCTGCGCTGTTATAGCAACCAGATTAGTTGTTAAATGACAGCCTTCACACTCACCGTCGCGATGTCCATCAGGACTACCGCCAGGAGTGCGACCAGGAGTGCGGCCACGGTGTCCGAACCTGAACAATAAAGCTCGCTAATGGTAAACGAACTAATAAGGTTAAACGCAAATAAAACACGCATACGCGCCAAACAATCAAACGTATTAAATACGCTAAACTGAAGCCGTGTTGGACGCATGGCGTCCCGGTACCCGCCACCGAGCACGAAAACGATAAAGAGGGTTTTCCTATGTTGCACCAATTACGTCACAACACTCCGCCATTACTGGCTCTCGCCCTGCTATTACTGATGCCGACCATGGCCTACGCCGAGGGCCTCGACGGTGCCAATACCGCCTGGATTTTAACCGCCACCGCCCTGGTGCTGTTTATGACCCTTCCCGGCCTGTCGCTGTTTTACGGCGGTTTGGTGCGCTCGCGCAATGTACTGTCGGTACTGATGCAGTGTTTCGCTATTGCCTGCGCCGCCTCGTTGGTGTGGATGATCTGCGGTTACAGTCTGGCGTTCACCGATGGCGGCAGTGCGAATGATGTGATCGGCGGGTGGAGCCAGGTGCTGCTGGGTAATCTGAGCGAAGACTCCCTGTCTGGTGACATTCCTGAAAGCGTATTTGTGATGTTTCAAATGACGTTTGCCATCATCACCCCGGCGCTGATCATCGGCGCTTTCGCCGAGCGGGTGAAGTTTTCATCCATGCTGGTGTTCAGCATGCTGTGGCTGCTGCTGGTCTACGTGCCCATTACCCATTGGGTTTGGGGTGGGGGCTGGTTGGGCCAGATGGGTTTACTGGATTTCGCGGGGGGTACAGTGGTGCATATCACCGCCGGGGTTGGTGCCCTGGTCGCGGCATTGACCATCGGCAATCGACGGGGTTTTGCCACCCAGGCGATGCCGCCCCACAACCTGACCATCACGGTCGCAGGCGCGGGGATGCTGTGGGTCGGCTGGTTTGGGTTTAACGCCGGTTCGGCGCTGGCCGCCAATGGCGATGCTGGCATGGCGATGCTGGCCACCCATATTTCTGCCGCCGCCGGATCGCTGGCGTGGATGATGATGGAATGGTTACGCCATGGTAAACCGTCGGTACTGGGGATTGTCACCGGCATGGTGGCGGGACTCGGCACCATTACCCCCGCCTCCGGTTTTGTAGGTCCGGGGGGCGCGCTGGTGATCGGGTTCAGCGCGGGGATTATCTGTTATTACGCGACGCAGGCGATCAAACAGAAATTCAAGATTGACGATTCCCTCGACGTGTTTCCAGTGCACGGCGTGGGCGGCGTACTCGGCACATTGCTGGCCGGCGTGTTCGCCTCCGATCAACTGGGGGTATTCAGCGGCCAGGGGTACAACGAGGGGATGACGATGAGCTCCCAGATGGGGGTGCAGGTTATCGGCGTCATCGCCACCTTCACCTACACCGCGGTTGTGACCTTTGTGCTCCTGAAAATTGTTACCGCCGTGATGGGCTTCCGAGTCGACAGCGAGCAGGAGACCATGGGTCTCGACCTGGCCCTGCACGACGAGCGCGGTTACGATCTGTAACAGAGCGTCAT
>JBFJKD010000213.1:0-4302 GCA_041635095.1 Porticoccaceae bacterium | reverse complement strand
GATGACCGCAGCGTCTGGCGTGGTACATGAAGAATTCCACGGGCGCGAATTTGCACAACAGGGCGGTACTTTTCAAATGGTGCAGCTGTGGGTGAATTTGCCTGCCAAAGACAAGCTGACGCCACCTCGTTATCAGAATATTGTGGATGCGGACATTCCCACGATCAATTTGCCGGAGGCACAAGGCGCCGTGCGCATCATCGCCGGCGACTATGGGGGCGAGAAAGGGCCCGCCAAAACGTTCACCCCAATGCACGTCTGGGATATCAATATAACCAGTAACGCGCCGATTGAGCTGCCGGTTCCCGATGGCTGGACCGCGATGCTGGTGGTGTTGGAGGGGGCGGCAACAATCGGTGGTTCGGCGCAGGTGGATGTGGCACAGGTAGCGCTGTTTGACACCGCGGGAGACACCGTTGCAATAAGCGGCGCGCAGGGTTTACGCGCACTCTTGTTGTGCGGTCAACCGATCGCAGAGCCGATTGTGGGTGCCGGGCCATTTGTGATGAACACCGCTGCGGAAATTCGTCAGGCGATGCTGGATTACCAGAGCGGGGAAATGGGTCGCCTGGCGTAGTGACGGCACCGTTGATTTTCATCGAGACTCCTCAGGAGCAATGTTATGCGGCTATTCGAAATTGGCAGACTAGGTCTATGGAGCTGGGTAGATGCGCATAGTTATGCGCAGTGCATCGATCTCGCCCAGACAGCAGAAAAGTCAGGTTATGGGGCGCTGTGGGTTCCCGAAGCGTTTGGCCGCGATCCGTTTGTGATGCTGACAGTACTCGCACGGGAAACCGACCAGCTAGGGTTGGCGACCGGGATTGCTAATATCTACGCGCGCGACCCGATGGCCATGGTGGCGGCGCGCAATGCCATGAACGAGTTGAGCGGGGGGCGGTTTATTCTCGGTCTGGGGGTTTCCCATATGGAGCTCGTCACGTCGGTGCGTAAACACGAGTACGGCAAACCGGTTTCCACCATGCGCAACTATCTCGATGCCATGGAAAAAGCCACGTATACGGCACCCAGGCCAGCACGGGAAGGGCCGATTGTACTGGCTGCGCTACGGGAAAAAATGCTCGCGCTTGCCGGTCAGCGCAGTGCGGGGGCTCACCCGTATTTTGTTACGCCCGAACACACCGCTAGAGCGCGAGAGATTATCGGCCCGGACAGTTTTTTGGCGCCGGAGCAAAAAATATTGCGGATCAAAAGCGCGGCGGATGCGCGGCCGATTGCGCGCGGCTTTGTCAAGATGTACCTGGGTATGCAGAACTACCGAAATAATCTACTGACGTTGGGTTTTGCCGAAGACGACTTTGCAAACGGCGGCAGCGATCGGCTGGTGGATGCCATCGTCGCCTGGGGTGACGACGCGACCATTGCAAAACGTCTTGAGGCACACTGGCGCAATGGCGCCAACCACGTGTGCATGCAGCCGCTGCGCCCGGACGGCAAGCCTGGATTCGATCTCGAAGCGGTAAAGGCTTTTGCGCCAAATGGTTGACCTGACGCAACCGGTTGCGGGTTATTGGTACGGTGCGGCTCGATCTTTAGCCTATAGTTGGAGCATCCGCCGCAGTGCAGGATCTGGGCAGTGCAGGATCTGGCTGGTGTTTGACGAGTTGTTGTTCTGAGGCTTACCGGCTTATTATTCTGAGTCTTACCGACCAAAAATTATCCGTTCGACAGGAGATACCCATGCAAGCACTTCCCCATGTCTACACAGTGCGCGCTTGTGCAGCGTCGACCGGAAAGCTACGGGTGGGCGCGGATCATTTGCCGTCACTCGAAGTGGCGCCGCCGCGGGAGTTTGATGGCCCGGGAGATCAGTGGTCACCTGAAGAGCTGCTGATGGCGGCGGTGTCGAACTGCCTGATTCTGTCGTTTAAAACCATCGCCGCTATCGCAAAACTTGACTGGCTTTCCATCGAATGCGAGGCGCGTGGGGAGCTGGATAAAGTCGGGCGCAAGATGCAATTTACCACGGTGACCATGAGTGCCAGTCTGGTGGTTCCCTCCCCGGATCTAGTGGATAAAGCCACCAAACTGCTAAATAAAGCCGAAGAAATTTGTATTATCAGCAACTCTCTGTCGGCGCAGTCGCATTTTACCTGCGCGGTTGTCCCACAGTAGCGGGTAGTCGTGGCGGCAGTGCGCGATCACGTTCACACAGTTATGACAGTACCGTTAATTTAACTCAAATGGCCTAAATGCTTTTTAACGGTTTGCAGGGTTGGTTTGAGTAACCGCGGCGTCGCGCAAACGATATTACCACTGGCCATGTATTTATCGTCGCCCTGAAAATCGGCCACCATGCCGCCAGCTTCCTTGACCAGTAATACGCCTGCGGCAATGTCCCAGGGCTGCAAAAACATTTCCCAGAAGGCATCGTAGCGACCGGCCGCGACATAGGCGAGGTCGAGTGACGCAGCACCCATGCGCCGCATACCGCAGGACTGTGCGGCGAGATCCCGCATGCAGTCGAGATAGGCGGGCATGTTGTCGAATTGACGGCCGCTGAAGGGAATACCGGTGGCGAATAGCGCACCCTCGGTTTCCACGCGGCCGGTCACCCGAATACGATTGCCGTTCAGCCGTGCACCGCGACCGCGACTGGCGGTAAATTCTTCCTGTTTGAAGGGGTCCAGAACGACGCCGTGCTCGATGCGCCCTTTGTGGCAGAACGCGATGGACACCGCAAAATGCGGAATGCCATAGATAAAATTGGTGGTGCCGTCGAGCGGGTCGATAATCCACACTGAGTCTTTGTCGGCACCCTCAATTTCACCGCTTTCCTCGCTCAGGATGCAGTGGTCGGGATAGGCTCTGCGCAACTGGGAAATAATTTCCCGTTCTGCGGCGCGATCAACTTCGGTAACAAAATCGTTGCGGGTTTTCTCGTCGATTTTGAGCCGATCGCGCTTTTGCAGCGCACGCACGATATCTTCTCCGGCGTCGCGAGCCGCGCGCAGCGCGATATTGACCATGGGTTCCATAGTGAGACCGATTATTACGGAGCTGAAAGGCCGCGCATTGTAGCAGGAAGGCCGTGGCTGGGGGAGATTTATGCGGGCACTCTGCTACAATGCGCCGCCCGCGAAGGGGGACAACATGCCCGAGCAACCTGTAAATAATCTTGCACCCGCTGATTCCGGTAATTTCGGTCGAATTCGCGTCGTGCTGGTGAATACCTCCCATCCGGGGAATATTGGCGCAGCGGCGCGGGCGTTAAAGAACATGGGATTGAGTCAACTCTATCTGGTGGCTCCCCAGGAATTTCCAGCCGATCGTGCGGTGTGGCGTGCCGCCGGTGCCGCAGATGTGCTCGAACAGGCGGTTGTTGTCGATAGCCTCGACGCCGCGCTGTTGGGTTGTGGTCTGGTTGTCGGTACCAGCGCCCGGGAGCGCAGTATTCCCTGGCCGCTACTTGATCCGCGGGAATGCGGCCAGCGCGCGTGGCAGGAATCTGCACGCCATCAGGTCGCGCTGGTATTCGGACGCGAGGATCGCGGGTTGACCAACGACGAGTTACAAAAATGTACTTATCACGTACATATTCCGGCGAACCCTGCTTATAGCTCACTGAATTTGGCAGCGGCAGTCCAGGTGCTGACCTACGAAGTAAGGATGGCGGCGCTGGCCGAGGCCGCCGGGCAGTTACCGCGACTGGATAATTGGGATCTGCCGCCGGCGAAGGTGGAAGATATCGAGCTGTATTTTGAGCATCTCGAACAAACCCTGGTGGATCTGAATTTTCACGACCCGGATAACCCGCGTCAGACCATGCCCCGTCTGCGGCGCCTGTTTGGCCGCATCCGTATGGACGAAATGGAACTGTCTATTCTGCGCGGGGTGCTGACCTCGATTCGCAATGCCGTACATCGCTTGAAAGGGCAGGAAAGTAAATAGTCCTGCTTGTATCTCCACAGGATATATAACGAATAATATGGAAACCTGTTCGGCTAGAAACCTACTAATACAGTCAATTATTTAGTTGACTAAAATACTAGGGTATTACATAATTGACACCAGCTCGTGAAGCCGAAGGGATTGACGATGAAATTGACCACTCGCGGCCGCTATGCGGTCACTGCTATGCTCGATCTGGCCCTGCACAGCGGTCAGGGTCCGATCAGTTTGGCGGATATTTCCAGTCGACAGGAAATTTCCCTGTCCTACCTGGAGCAATTGTTCGCCAAATTACGCCACGGCAAGCTGGTGCGCAGTGTGCGTGGCCCGGGCGGCGGCTATTGTCTGGCGTTGCCCATTGAGCAGATCAATGTGGCGGATATTATCGAT
>JBFJKD010000212.1:0-4328 GCA_041635095.1 Porticoccaceae bacterium | reverse complement strand
CCAAGGTGCCGCGCTTTGCATTTGAGAAGTTCAGCCAAGCCAACGCGTTATTGACCACGCAAATGAAATCCGTGGGCGAAGTTATGGCCATCGGTCGTACTTTTCAGGAGTCGATTCAAAAAGCCCTGCGCGGCCTCGAAGTGGGTGTTTCCGGATTTGATCCGATTGTCGAGAATGGCGGTGACGCCGGGTTAAGTGAAATCCGCGGGCAGTTGGCCAATGCCGGCGCAGAGCGCATCTGGTACCTGGGCGATGCCTTTCGCCATGGTATGAGTGTCGACGAAATCTATGGCCTGACCGCCATCGACCCCTGGTTTCTGGTACAGATTCAGGATCTTATCAGTACCGAAAGCGCTCTGGCGGGATGTCCGCTGTCGAGCATGGATGCGGCGTCGATGTTTGCCTTAAAGCGTAAAGGTTTTGCCGACCGCCGCTTGGCGGATGTGTGGGGCATCAGCGAACGGGAGGTGCGCGAGCGCCGTTGGGAACTCGGCGTGCGTCCGGTGTACAAGCGTGTTGATACCTGTGCTGCCGAATTTGCCACGGATACCGCCTACATGTATTCCACCTACGAGGAGGAATGCGAAGCTGCACCGTCGGGTCGGGACAAAATTTTGGTGCTGGGCGGTGGGCCGAATCGCATTGGTCAGGGTATTGAATTTGATTACTGCTGTGTACACGCGGCCCTGGCGATGCGTGAAGATGGCTACGAAACTATTATGGTCAATTGTAATCCGGAGACTGTCTCCACGGATTACGATACCTCGGACAGGCTGTATTTTGAGCCGGTGACGCTCGAAGATGTACTCGAAATCGTCGCGCTGGAAAAGCCGGTGGGCGTGATTGTACAGTTTGGCGGCCAGACCCCGCTCAAGCTGGCCCGCGACCTGGAGAACGCAGGGGTGCCAATTATCGGTACTACCCCGGATGCCATTGATCGCGCGGAAGATCGCGAACGTTTTCAGCACATGATCGAAAAACTCGGCCTGTTGCAACCGCCCAATGCCACCGCCCGCTCACCCGATGCCGCAGTAGCGAACGCCCAGAAAATTGGCTATCCGCTGGTGGTGCGCCCATCCTATGTACTGGGTGGGCGGGCTATGGAGATCGTCTACAGCGAAGAGGAATTGCGTCGCTATATGCGCGACGCGGTCGACGTGTCCAACGATTCGCCGGTACTGCTGGATTATTTTCTGTCGTCGGCGGTCGAGGTAGATATCGATGCCGTTGCCGATGGCGAACAAGTGGTGATCGGCGCCATCATGCAACATATTGAACAGGCGGGTATTCACTCGGGCGATTCCGCTTGTTCATTGCCTCCCTATAGTTTGCCACCGGAAGTGCAGGACGAAATGCGCTCGGTTGTTAAAGCCATGGCCAGAGAGCTCGATGTCAGAGGGTTGATGAATGTGCAGTTGGCCTGGCAGGATGGCAAGGTGTATGTGATTGAGGTAAATCCCCGGGCATCGCGTACCGTACCGTTCGTATCTAAATGCATCGGTGTGTCGCTGGCAAAAATTGCGGCGCGCTGTATGGCGGGGCGCTCGCTCGCCGAGCAGGGTTTTACGCAAGAAATTATCCCCGTTTATTTTAGCGTCAAGGAAGCAGTGTTTCCGTTTAATAAATTTCCGGGACACGACCCGATCCTGGGTCCCGAAATGAAATCCACCGGTGAAGTCATGGGGGTAGGTGTGACATTTGCGGAGGCCTATGCCAAAGCACAACTTGGCGCGGGGGATGAAATTCCACGGGGTGGCACCGCGTTTTTAAGCGTGCGTGAACAGGACAAATCCGAGGTGGTCGGTGTTGCGCGACGACTTGCTCAGCAAGGTTTCAAGCTGGTGTCGACGCGGGGAACCGGACAGTTGATTCTGGATGCTGGCCTCGATGTAACGTTGGTGAATAAAGTCAAGGAGGGTCGTCCACATATTGTGGATATGATTAAAAACCGCAAAATTGATTTGGTGGTGAATACTACGGAGGGTCGCCAGGCGATCGCGGATTCGGCAACCATTCGTTCCAGTGCCGAAGCGCAGGGGGTGTATTACACCACGACGTTGGCAGGTGGCGACGCGGTCTGTCTGGCGCTGGAAAGTAAAGCGGCGATTACCGTGCGTACCCTGCAGGAAATACATGGGGGTAGTAAGCATGGCTAATATTCCGATGACCGTGGCAGGTGAAGCCGCGCTGCGAGCGGAGCTCGATGTACTCAAGAAAACGGAACGGCCGCGTATTATTCAGGCCATTGCCGAGGCGCGTGCGCATGGCGATCTGAAGGAAAATGCCGAGTACCATGCGGCACGCGAACAGCAGGGCTTTGTCGAAGGGCGCATTAAGGAGATTGAGGGTAAACTCAGTCAGGTGCAGGTCATTGATATCACTACAATTCCCAAAGCCGATCGCGTGATATTTGGCGCTACGGTGACTATTGTCAATGTGGACACCGACCAAACCCTGCGCTACAAAATTGTTGGCGATGACGAGGCCGATGTAAAAGTTGGCAAGGTTTCCTATCAATCACCCGTGGCGCGGGCCCTGATTGGTAAGCAGGTTGACGATGTGGCTGTGGTGAAAACGCCAGCGGGTGTGGTCGAGTACGAAATCACTAATGTCGAATACCAATAAAATGGCATCTTTCAGGTTGTGACCGGCGCGATCTGTGCTGGCGCAATAATCATTTGTCAAAATTGTATACCGCGAAAGCGGGTACCTGGTTTTCTCGCAGACGTACTTTAATCGCGGCGCTCGAACTGGAATAGTGATTTAAAAAGGCCCTAAACTTTCCTGGGCACACCCTCGTGTCCTGTTGGTGTTGTCGCGCAGCTATATAGAAAATACGGGAGTGCCAACTAATCGCTTTGTTAAAGCACCATTTGCTAATCGGTTCTGGCCGCGCCTTTCAATTGCGCTATCAATCTGCCCTCTGGGTGCTGGTTGCACTGGTGCTGGTGCCGGTTATTGCTGCCGCCCACAATATTTCCGGGGCCAACGCCAGCTTTGTGCAGGAGCTGTCTGGCTCCGCGCCTGTGCCGTTTATGTATCTGGGCGCCAAGCATATGGTTAGCGGCTACGACCATATTC
Source organism: Porticoccaceae bacterium (assembly GCA_041635095.1). Classification (GTDB taxonomy): domain Bacteria; phylum Pseudomonadota; class Gammaproteobacteria; order Pseudomonadales; family Porticoccaceae; genus JBFJKD01. The sequence continues at coordinate 1,247 of JBFJKD010000212.1, read as the reverse complement.
TGTATCTGCTGGGCGTGGTGTTTTTTTTGGGTCGTTTCCGCGATGTGCTTATTTATGTGACCCTGTTTACGCTGGGCCACAGCATCACCTTGATGGGCGGTGTGTTGTTGAATGTAAGCGTCAACGCCTACTTGGTGGATACGGTGATCGGGCTTTCAGTCGCTTACAAGGCGTTTGAAAATATCGACGGGTTTAAACAGGTGTTTGGTGTCCAGCCGGGCGCGCGGATCGCGGTATTTATCTTTGGCTTATGCCACGGGCTGGGATTGGCGACAAAAGTACAGCAACTGTCCCTGTCGTCGGAAAGTCTTCTTACTAATATGCTGAGCTTTAATATTGGCGTTGAAACAGGGCAGGCAATCGCACTGACAATCATCGTGTTGATGTTACTGCAATGGCGGCGGCGCGACGATTTCCAGCACCATGCTTTTATCGCCAATACGCTGCTGATGAGTGCTGGCTTTGTGCTGGCGGGTTATCAGTTTGCCGGTTATTTGTGGAACTAATCGAAAGCAATTGCGAGCTATGAAAATGCAAACAAAGGGATCGACAAGCAGTGCGCAGCAACCGCGTCGCGCAAAAATTTTACTGGCTACCCTGGCGGCCTTGTGTGTCGCTGTATTAATTCTGGTAACGATTATTCTCCCCGCTGAGTTTGATCGCGACCCGCTGGGCGTTGGCGAGGCGTTGGGCATCAAGGGGTTGTCAAGGCAAGCGCAGGTGGAGGTGGTGAGAAAGGAAAAAACCGGTTATCGAGAGGATGCCGTTACGTTTGAGTTGTTACCCTTTGAATTTGTCGAGTATAAATACCGGTTGCACGAGGGCGGTGCAATGCTCTACAGCTGGACCGCGACGGCAGCGGTTGCCTTTGATTTTCATGGTGAACCCGACGTCGGCCCGGAAGGTTTCGCGGAAAGTTACCGCATTGGCAAAGCCGACGGAGAACACGGCGCGTTCACCGCGCCGTTTGGCGGTATTCACGGCTGGTTCTGGGAAAATCGCGGTACTCATCCCGTTACCGTAATGTTAACGACGTCGGGCTTTTATGCTACCTCTTTGCGGTATCGCGACGGACTGGTCAGTGAAAAACCCATGAACGCCGTCGCCGCGCCCCACGGCGGGCCCTGATTAAACGGGCGCGCCGCAGGTTTCACTGTCTGAGGATCGATCGTTACGGTTTGTCATGACCCGCAGGTTTCTACGGTTTTTCGGGACCCTGAATGCCCGGACTTTCTTCACCCTGAATG
>JBFJKD010000211.1:0-4330 GCA_041635095.1 Porticoccaceae bacterium | reverse complement strand
GGTCTGAGTCGCAGCTCCTACCGCACCAATATGTCCCTGTCCTTTACCGACCCCTATTTCACCACCGATGGGGTCAGTGCGGGCGCCAGGGTGTCCTATTCCAAAACCGATTACGGCGAATTTAATGTGTCCAGCTATACCTCCGATAGCTTGTCTACCGGTCTGTCGTTTGGCTACCCGATTTCGGAAATTGCCCGGATCGGCTTTGGCTTTAATCTGGAGCAACTGGGTATCGACGCCGGTACATTTTCGTCCCAGGAAATAATCGATTTCGTCAACGACAATGGTGATCAGTACAATATCGTCAGCGTTAACGCCAACTGGGTTGAGTCGACCCTGAACCGGGGCGTGTTTGCGACTCGGGGCAAAAGTCAGCAAGTCGGCGTGGAACTGGCGACTCCGGTCGGGGATATGGAATATGTGAAATTCACTTATGCCGGGGAAATGTTTCGGCCCCTGACCAAAAATCTGACCCTGCGGTTGCGTACGGATCTGGGCTACGGGGAGGGGTTTGGCGCCACCAGTCGCCTGCCGTTTTTCAAGAACTTCTACGGCGGCGGTTTTGGTTCGGTGCGGGGCTTTAAACGCAATACCCTGGGACCGAAGGAAAGTTTGAATCCGGTACTGGCTGCGCTTGGATTCGACGACCCCGATCCATTTGGCGGCAATGTCAAAATCGAAGGGGGTGCCGAGGTGATTTTCCCGGTACCGTTTCTGAAGGACAAACGCAGCACCCAGATGGCGGTGTTTTTTGACGCGGGCAATATTTTTGATACCGATTGTTCGGCGACCCAGGTCAACTGTTTTTCGCCCGACCTGGGAGAGATGCGTTACTCGGTCGGGGTGGGTGGCACCTGGCTGAGTGGCTTCGGGCCGATTACGGTAAGTGTGGGAACGGCGCTGAATGACAGCGCCGACGATGAAACCGAGTTTTTCCAATTTTCGTTGGGGCAAGGTTTTTAACTGAAGTGACTATTTTACGGGGAGTGATTTGTGCGTAATGTGAAAATTGTTCTATTAATCTGTGCAGGATTGTTCAGTTGTTCCGTGTTGGCGGAAAAAATAGCGGTTATCGATGTGGGTCGGGCCATTTTCAGTACCGATGTGGCCAAAGCCCGGCAAAAACAGTTACAGGGGCAGTCGGAGTATGCGTCGCTACAATCCAAATACGACAGCGCCGGGGCGGATATGCAGGCGCTGCAAAAAGAAGTGGAAAGCAAACGCATGACCATGTCCCAGGAAACGGCGGCCGAGTACCAGAAAAAAATGGAGTATCTGCGCGCCGATCTGGAACTGAATGGCCGCAAGCTGGAGCAGGAAATTAAGGGCCTGCGCAACAGCATTATGCAGGAACTGCAACCGAAAACGGTGGAAGCAATTAAAGAGCTGGTGGCCGAGGAAAAAGTGACGTTGCTGTTGCAGCGCGAAGCCGTGATTTCTGCCGCCCCGGAAATGGATTTAACCGACAAACTGATTGACCGTCTGAATAAAAAGGCCAAATAAACGCCGGGGAAATACATGGCGCCTGAGTTAACCCTAGCGCAGATTGCCGAGATTATCGGTGCCGAGCTGCGCGGAGATGGAGCTTGCCTTATCCATGGTCTCAATACGCTGCAAGCGGCGCAGGCGGGCGATGTGGCGTTTCTGGCCAATAAGAGTTATCAGCCATTGCTGACCGCTACCGGCGCCAGCGCGGTGATTTTACATCCTCAATACGCACAGGATTTTGCGGGTAACGCGCTGGTGATGGATAACCCGTACGCGGGCTATGCGCGGGCGACGGCGTTGTTCAACAATGTTGTGCGTCCGCAAGCCGGGATCCACGGGAGTGCGGTGGTTGCTGCCAGCGCCCGTATTGATCCACTGGCGACGATCGGTCCACAGGTGACGATCAGTGACGATGTACACATCGGTGCCGGAGCAGTGATCGGCCCTGGCGTGTTTATTGGCGCGCGTAGCAAAGTGGGCTGTGGCACGACGATCTTCGCCAATGTCAGCATCTATCACGATGTGACGATTGGCGAGCAAGTGGTTATTCATAGTGGCGCGGTGATTGGCGCGGACGGCTTCGGATTTGCCAACGACGGCGGCAAGTGGATCAAGATTCATCAACTGGGCGGGGTGGAAATTGGCAACCGCGTGGAAGTGGGTGCCTGTACCACCATTGATCGTGGCGCGCTTGGCAATACGGTTATTGAAGACGGCGTGATTCTCGACAACCATGTGCAGATTGCTCACAATGTGCGCATTGGTGAAAATACGGCAATGGCGGCCTATAGCGGTATAGCGGGCAGCACCGTGGTGGGCAAAAATTGCATCTTTGCCGGTCAGGCGGGCGCAGTGGGTCATATCAAGGTCGGGGATAATGTGCACGCGATGGCGCGCTGCACCATATCTAAATCCCTCGACAAACCCGGATCCTATTCGTCCGGGTTGCTAATGTACGAAACGACCGTGTGGCGCAAAAATGCGGCGCGTTTTGGGCAGCTGGACGATATGGCGCGGCGTCTTAAAAAATTGGAAAAGCTGCAAACTTCATAGCGGGTTAGTCTGCAATCCGCGCCAGGGAAAACTTCATGAAAATAGACGATATCAAGAGGCTCTTGCCGCACCGCTATCCCGCGTTGTTGGTGGACAGGGTGGTAGAAATTGAACTCGGTAAGCGCATTGTCGCCTATAAAAATATTACGATTAACGAGGAAGTTTTTAACGGACATTTCCCGCAAACGGCGATTTTCCCGGGAGTCCTGATTATTGAAGCCATGGCGCAGGCAGCCGGTATTCTGGGCTTTGCGACCGTGAACAAGCAGCCGGATGATGACACGTTGTATCTGTTTGCCGGGGTCGATGGGGTGCGCTTCAAGCGTCCGGTGGTGCCGGGAGATCGATTGATGCTGGAAGCCGAAATTCTTTCCACCAAGCGCAACATCTGGCGCTTCAAGTGTCGGGCGCTGGTGGATGAAAAAGTAAATTGCGAAGCGATTATTCTTTGTGCAATGCAAAAATTTGAGCCGTAAAACACCTGTTGCAGTTATGTAAGTTATGTAAGTTGTGTAAGTTGTGTAAGTTACGTAAGGAGAGGCAGTGATAGATCCACGCGCAATCATTGATCCCTCGGCCAAATTGGGTCGGGACGTCGAAGTGGGCCCGTGGACCATCATTGGACCCCATGTCGAGATTGGCGACGGCACGGTGGTGCACTCCCATGTGGTGCTGAAAGGTCCCTGCGTGATTGGCAAAAACAACCGGATTTTCCAGTTTGCGACGGTTGGAGAAGGTACCCCGGATATGAAGTACCAGGGGGAACCCACACGCCTGGTGATCGGTGACAACAACATTATTCGCGAGGGCGCGACTATTCATCGCGGCACCGTGCAGGATCGCGGCGAAACCTTGATCGGTAATCACAATCTGATCATGTCCTATGTACATATCGGGCACGACTGCGTGGTCGGCAACCACACCGTACTTATCAACAACGCCTCCATGGCGGGGCATGTTACCGTTGGCGATTGGGCGTTTCTATCTGGATTTGCCATGATTCACCAGCACGTGCTGATCGGTGCGCACGCCTTTGTTGGGGCTGCGGGCTTTGTCAACCAGGACATTCCCGCCTACGTGATGGCAGCCGGGCACCCGGCGGCACCGCGCACCATCAACAAGGTGGGTTTACAGCGGCGCGGCTTCAGCGCGGCGCAAATAGCCACCATCAGTAAAGGCTACAAAATTCTGTATCGTCAGGGGCTGAAGCTGGAGGAGGCGCTGGTCAAGCTCGACGCGATGGCCGCAGAAGAAGCCGCTCTGGTGCCCTTTGTCGATTCCATACGCGCTTCCCGGCGCGGCATTATGCGCTGAGTGGGAATGAGCGAATTCCGCATCGGAATTGTGGCGGGCGAGGCGTCCGGAGATCAGCTCGGCGCAGGCGTTATAGCGGCATTAAAAAAACACTACCCACATGCGATTTTCGAAGGTATCGGTGGTGCCAGAATGCAGGCGCTGGGATTTCGCTCGCTGTTTCCCATGGAGCGCCTGGCGGTTATGGGGCTGGTTGAGCCCCTCAAACGGCTTCCCGAGTTGTGGTCCATCCGGCAACAATTAATCCGTCATTTTCTGGCCACCCGGCCGGCGTTGGTGCTGGGTATCGATGCTCCGGATTTTAATCTGGGCCTGGAACTAAAAGTGCGCCAGGCCGGCATTGCGACGGCGCATTATGTGAGTCCGTCGGTGTGGGCCTGGCGTCAGGGGCGAATCCATAAAATCGCCAGGGCGGTGGATTTGATGTTGACGCTGTTGCCCTTTGAGGCGCAGTTTTACCGGCAACACAACGTGC